>CAYLVV010000047.1:0-5954 GCA_964387215.1 uncultured archaeon | reverse complement strand
CAGATATGTTTGTTTCAGTAATTCCTGAAATAGAGTTTCCATCCGAGAAGTATATACTATAGCTAAAAGTTCCAGGACAGGCTTTAGTAACATCATTTACACTTTCAATTTTATAAAGGGGCCCATCTAAACGGATTCTTCCATTAACATCAGTACATTTAATCTCAGAACTTCCATCAGTATATATTATTTTTATTAGTGTATCCGCCATATAACTACCATCGCAAAAGAATTCAAGATAGGTTACTTTTGGCGTCGGTAATGAGTTAGAATCTTTTTTTAAGAAAAAGGTATAAGAATCATCCTGGTTTGGGCAGATCCTAATGGTAGTATAATACGGCAAATAACCACTTTTTGAAACCTTAACATTAAATTTTTCACAAAGATTATAAAGTATTAAGGTAAAGGTAACTTTGCTGGCTGTTATGCCCTCTTTAATTAGCTTTCCAGTAATATAAGAATAAAGTTTTACCGATGCATTTCCTAGTGATACTTTACTGCCCTCATCTTTAACAATAAAGCTTACTGTTGCTTCATAGCCTGAAAGGTTTATATCAATAGTATAGCTTCTTGCTGTATCTATGGTTTGTGTATGTTCCGCATGCCCAATAGTGTGCATAACTGAAAAGCTGTAGTTTCCTAAAGGCATTCCTTGCAAGGTAATTGTTCCATTTGCATTAGTTACGGATGTATTAACAAGTATATTATCCAAGTACGTATAGACCGAGGCATTTGATACTGGATTATCAGCCAAATCTTTAACATTTACAGTTATATTTGCATAATTTTCAGGATTTCCATTACTGTCTATGGATAGCTTCTCGAGGAATATTTGCTGCATATCATTAGAGTCTTTGCTGAAAATTTGAAGTTGTTCAATAGCTACAACATAACCGCTTGCAGAAACAGCAGCATAGTAAGTTTTATTTGGATCTACGCCATAGTATTCAAAAGTGCCATCATAATTTGTTTGGGAATTTATAATAAGTTGTGTTTTTCCAGCATTTTCATCATATACTGAAAGGACAACATCTGCAACAATTGGTTGGTTGCTGTTTGCATCCAAAACTATAAATGAAACTTTGCTTATGTTTGTGTTTTTTTCCATTGTTATCTCTACTGAATACTGTTTTGATTCGGAGAGTTCTATAAAACTGGAGCACTTCTCCAAATATGTTCCATTTAAATCTCTTGCACAAGCTTTATATAGGCCTAATTCAAGCTCGGAGAATAATACTGTACCATTTGAGCCTGTTGGTTCTGAATCAATTTCAAAATCAGTATCATTTGAGTTTCTATAAAGAGTTACTCTAATGTTTGGTAAAGCGTTATTAGTTTCTTTTACTGTCACTAAGATGCTTGCTTTAGGAGTTTCTACTCCAGGAGCTTCTTCTCCTGCTTCCAAAGCAGCGTATTTACTCTTTAAGGAAAAGACAACTCTATCCGCCAATAAAGTTTGGGTTAAGCTTTGATAGCCTTGTACAGAAACAGTTGCAGAAGGAATTCCACAATTTGGAGGGAAGTCAACAGTAATTACATTGCTATAGGTTGTTACCGGCTTAGGGGGTTTTGCTTTTGAGCATGCAAATTTAATCTTTATTTGTTTTCCTGTAATCGGATTTCCTTTAGAGTCTTGAACCATTATAGTTTTTCTTAATACTTTTTCAAATCTTTCTCTAATTAAAGTAATAATAGTTCTTTGCTTAAGGAGTGCTGTTTTTGTTTGATTTAGGGCTTCTATTTTTACTCTTTCAACAGGACATTCCTCCTTAGTAAGCATTAACCTTCCGTAAGCATCAGTTTTTCTTTCCAATAATTTTTCTCCGCAGTAAATTTTTACATCAATTTTGCTAAAAGGTGAGCCTTCCTTATCTTTAAATATTAGAGTATATTGAGTAATTTCAGGAGCTTTAGGCATCAATGCATTATATGCTAAAAAGCCCAAAATTCCAAAAATTATGAGTAGAAGTAGCAAAAAACTTGGAAAAACTCTATCTACTGAATCTACTATATTAAGCAGCGGAGGAAATTTTTCTCCAATTGCATCAATTATATCATAGTACTTATCTTCAAATATATAATAAAATTCAAGTATGGATTCTTTTATGCCCATAACTCAGCACCAAACAATAGCTTATATTTAATAGGAATTCTGATTTTTAAACTTTTTTGTGGGTGCTATGCAAATGAAAAAAGATAGTAGATTTCTAAATTTATATTTCAACCTATTGCAGAAATATGGAAAACAGAATTGGTGGCCTTTAATAGAAAAAGGTAAAGTAGTTTATAAAAAAAGGAAACAACTAAATGAGAAAGAAAAATTTGAGATTATGGTTGGAGCAATACTAACACAAAATACTTCTTGGAAAAATGTTGAAAAGGCTTTGTTAAATTTATATAAGGAAAATTTATTGGATATTAATAAAATTTTAAAAGCTGATAACAAAATTTTAGAAGAGAAAATAAAGTGTAGTGGCTATTACAGGCAAAAAGTAAAAAAGCTAAAGGCTTTAGCTGAATTTTTAAAAAAGAATAATATTGGAGAGCTTGAAAAAATGCATAAAGAGGAATTAAGGGAAAAATTGCTTGGCATTTACGGCGTAGGTAAGGAAACTGCAGATAGTATTTTACTTTATGCATTTAATAAACCGATTTTTATTGTTGATGCTTACACACGGAAATTATTTGCAAATTTAGGGATTATTAAAGGTAATGAAAATTATGATGAGATTAGAATTTTAGTTGAAAGAAATTTTCCTAAAAGTGTAGAAATGCTCAAAGAGTTTCATGCATTAATTGTCGCAAATGGAAAACAGAAAAGAAATTAATAGCTTAAAATATTGGTATTTGAGAGTATTGAAGCATTATAACCTTTTTTTCTTAAATAGTTTGCAAACTCTTTTGCAAAACCATGATAGGTATAAATTTTTTTTGCATTGCTTTGCTCAACATATTGTAAAAGTTGGTTAAAATCTGCATGGTCTGAAAGGGGAAAGGTTTTGTGAAAGAGGGAAAAATTATTTTTTAATGCCCAACCACTAAAATATGCTGAAGAAAACTTAATTCCTTGGAATCTTAAAGCTTTAAAGAATTCTGCATTTGCAAATGCTTTTGGCAAAACCAAAATTTCAGAATCTTTAATATCTGAGATAATATTATAATCTAAATTTAATCCAAATTTTTTATACACCTCACAAAAGTAATAAATATCCCAAGAAATGTGCGGAGCTAAATTAAGATATTTATTTATTAAAGAGATCAATTCTTGGGATTTGCCTAAAGGATATGCAAAAAGTATAACCTTTCTATTTTTTCTTAACTCTTCCTTAATCCATTTTGAAATTCCTTCATAAAGTAATTCTCTTTTTGGAAATTTAAATTCCGGTTTTGCAAAAGTTGTTTCTATTATTAAATTTTCTCCCTCTAAAATTTCTGCTCCTTTCATTAGCAATGAATCCTCTAACTTAAAATCATTTGTAATTATAAAATTTGTTTTAGGGGTTTGAACAAAAAATTGTGCTGAGCCAAGTACATGGCCTGAAGGAAATAACCTTAAGGAAATGTTATCAAATTTTAACTCGTGTTTATAGGGCCAAGGATTAACTTTTTTTGAGAATATGTGCTTTATTAATTCTGCAGTTTCAAAGCTGCAAAAGATATTTTGCTTTGATGAATTTTTACAATATCGTAAATGATCCCAATGAGCATGGGAAAGTAAAGTAAATGAAATTTCTGAAGAAATAGGTAAAGAATGCTTTTTTGTAAAAATAAAACTTTTTTTGCCTATATGCAGCATTGCTAAATTAGAAACTTTTTTATTTTAAAGAATTCTTTTATATGCATGAAAAATGAGCTTAAAAGACAAACAATACATATGCTCTTGGGCAGCATTATTATTGCAATATTTTTATTAATGGAATTTAAATATGCAGCATGCATTATTTTTCTATTAACAGCGTTGGGCTTAACTTTAGCATTAATGTTAAAGGAAAAAAGAATAAAATCCAAGCTATTGATGGATGTTATTGGAGCATTGCAAAGAAAGAATGAAATTATAATTCATGGAGAACCTGCAATATGGTTTATGTTTGGTGTTTCCGCAGCAACATTATTATTTCCTAAAGCTGAAATATTGCTCCCGGGAATTATAGTTTTAACATTTGGAGATGCATTTTCAACAATTTTTGGTGCAGCTTTTGGAAAAATTAAGCTAAGGGAGAATAGAACCTTGGAAGGTAGTTTAGCTGGAATTATTGCAGCAACATTAAGCTTATTTTATATATTAAGCATACCACTACATCAAGCGTTTATTGTTGCTGCTATTGGTATGTTAGCTGAATATATTCCATTAAATGATAATATAACTATTCCAGTATTTGCCTCTTTTGCTTTTAGGTTATTAATGTAATTAATTCTTTTTAGAGCGTCGTTTGAATGGACGAATTTGTTATTATTTTGTTCATTAGAACGACGGAATATTTTTAAAGATTTTAATGCAAAAAACTTGTATGGAGCAGCATTTTGAAAAATTAAATAAAGTCTACCTCGCAAAGCTAAAAGAAGTTGAAAAATACAAGTTTAAGAGATATATTTATAGTGAGCTATTAAAGTTGGTAAAAGAGAAAAGAATGATTGCGCTGTTGAAAGGAGTTAGGGGATGTGGAAAAACCACAATCCTCTTGCAGCTAGCTAATGAACTATTAGAAAGGAAAAAAAAGGTTTTTTATTTTTCTGCTGATCACTTTATCTTCTCCAGTATCAAGCTTTTTGATTTTATAGAATTCCTATTTGAAAATAAAGGGTATGAATATATCTTCATTGATGAAATTCATAGATATAACAACTGGGCTACGGAACTAAAAAATGCATTTGATAGTTTTAATTTATTTGTTTTAGCAAGCGGCTCAAATTCTGCAGAAATTGCAAAAGGAAAGCAGGATCTTTCTAGAAGGGCAATAGAAATCCCTATGGCAGTACTCTCTCTTAGAGAATATCTAAGCATTAAACATAAGAAAGAACTGCCAAAGGTAAGTTTGCAGGATATTGTAAATAATTTCCATACCTTGCCTAAAAAGCTAATTTATGAGGATTTGGGTTATTATTTAAACTATGGTGCCTTGCCGCTATTTCATGAGTATTCTGCGGAAACTTTAGAGAAGATGTATGTAAATATTTTGAGGAGGATACTAGATGAGGATATGTTATCATTTAATTTTACTTCTGAAGTTTTGATGCATGCCAGAAATGTATTAGCATATATTGCATTAAATCCTCCAGGAGAAATAAGCATTAGCTCCATTGCTGAAAAAGTAGGATTAAGTAAGGGTGCTGTTTCTTCGCTGCTAAATGCTTTAGAGGATTGTGGTGTCATTTACCAGCTAAAGCATGCAAAAAAAGGTAAAAAGCTTCTAATGCTGCAAAGAAAGATATTGGTAGCGCCTCCGTTTAGGAGTATTTTATGCAGAGAATTAGCAACACAGCCGAATATTGGCAGCCTAAGGGAAGATTTTTTTGTTACAAGTGTGCAGCACTTAAAGCCAAAATATTTTATGCACAAAGACGATCCGGATTTTAAAGTGGGAAAATATTTTTTTGAAATTGGTGGAAAAAGTAAAAAAATTGCCAAACATTTAAAGAAAAAAATTCTATTAGTTAAAGATGTGAGCTTTTCTTTAGAGGAAATTCCCTTATTTTTGTTCGGATATCTTTTTTAAAAGCGTCGTTTTAATGGACGAATTTGTTATTATTTTGTTCATTAGAACGACGGAAATTTGAATAAGGGCCAGGCGGGATTTGAAGAACCTTTTTTAGAAAAAGCTTCACCAAAAAGGCTGGTTCAAACCAGCCTGTGCTCCACAAGGGAGCACAAGGGCCAGGCGGGATTTGAACCCGCGACCTACTGCTTAGGAGGCAGCCGCTCTATCCAGACTAAGCTACTGGCCCTCAAAAAATTA
>CAYLVV010000046.1:0-6013 GCA_964387215.1 uncultured archaeon | reverse complement strand
AATAATAAAAGAAGCACTGCTATCCAATTAACTATAAATAATATTCGTAGATCTAAAAACATTAGAGATATTAGGAAAAAAGCAAATTTAAAGATTTACCCCCTAATATGCTCATGAAAAGAGATAAGGAGATGTCTGAGGATATAGGCCTAAAATGCGGTATTGAATGCCACCAGCAATTTAATGTCGGAAAATTATTTTGCTCATGCAAAAGCATTTTGCACGAGGATAAAGCTGATTTGGTTTTTAAAAGATATATAAGACCTGTGCCTTCTGAATTGGGTACTTATGATAAAGCGGCCTTAGAAGCATTCGAAAAAGGCCTAATATATGAATATGAGGCTTATAAGGATTGCTGCTGTTTAGTTGAAATGGATGAAGAGCCTCCGCACTCAATTAATAAGGAGGCTTTAAAAGTAGCATTAAAGGTTGCAAAAAAGGTAAATGCTGAAATTTTAGATGAAATAATTGTAATGAGGAAAGGTATATTTGATGGAAGCAATGTTTCAGGCTTTCAAAGAACAGCTTTAGTTGCATTAGGGGGAAAAATTCCGTTAAAAAATAAAAAAATTGATATTGAAACTATTATTCTGGAGGAGGATTCTGCAAGGATAATAAAAAAATTTGAAGATAAAATAATTTATAGACTTGACAGATTGGGAATTCCTCTTATTGAATTAACAACAGCTCCACAACTCACAAGTGCTAAAGAAGTTAAAGAGTGTGCTTTAAAAATAGGGGAATTATTTAGAATTACCGGAAAGGCCAAGAGGGGCTTAGGCAGCATAAGGCAGGATTTAAATATCTCCATAAAAGGCGGAAATAGAGTTGAGATTAAAGGAATTCAGGATATTGAGCTTATAGATGAGATTGTGAGAAGGGAAATATTAAGGCAAAAAAATTTAATTGAAATTAAAAAAATTTTAAGGGAGAGAAAATTAAAGGAGAATGAGTTAATTCTTAATATTAAATCTTTAGGAGATGAATTAAAGGAAACTAATTCATCCATAATCAAAGGGGCTTTTAAAAAAGGTTATGGAGTATTTGGCATAAAGCTGTCCAAATTCAAAGGCATTTTAGGAAAGGAAATTCAACCCAATAGAAGATTTGGTACAGAGTTAGCATCTTACGTTAAGGCAAGGACTAAACTTAAAGGAATAATTCACAGCGATGAATTACCTGCATATGGAATCTCTAATGAAGATATTAAGAAAATTAAGAAGGATTTAGAGATTAAAGCTGATGATGCTTTTGTGCTTGTAATTGGGGATGAACTAGAATGTGCAAAAGCCTTAGAAATAGTTCTGGAAAGATGCAAGCAGGCATTAATCGGTGTGCCAAAAGAAACAAGAGCAGTATTAAAAGATGGAAATAGTGAATATATGCGCATTCTTGGTGGAGAGGCTAGAATGTATCCGGAAACTGATGTACCAGTAATTAAAATAGATAAAAAACTTTTGGAAAAAATTGAAAAAGAGTTGCCGCTATGGGCAGAAGAAAGAGAGGAACTATATATTAAGCACGGTTTAAGCAAAAAATTAGCTGAAGAAATGAAATTAAGCAACTATGCAATTTTATTTGAAAAGCTGATTTCTAAAGGGTTCAATGCAAATATGGTTGCGAGTATTTTATTGGAAACTCTAACCGCTATTAAAAGAGAGGGCTATGCTATTGAAAATTTAAGTGATAGTATGTTAGAAGATTTTTTTAAGGAACTGGAAAAAACAATACCGAGGGAATTATCCAAAGAGGTTTTAAAGCTGTGGTGCAGACAGCCCAATTTAAACTTAAATCAAATTTTAAAAAAGCTAAAAATTGAAAAGGTTGAAAAACAAGAGGTTGAAAATATTATAAGAGAAATTGTTAGAAAAAACAAAAAAATGATCAAAGAGAAAAAAAACTTTGCTTTTAAAGCTCTGATGGGCGATGCAATGAGAATTTTAAAAGGAAAAATCAGTGGAAAAGAAATTGCTGAAATTCTGCATAGGGAAATTAAAAAGGTGCTTGAAAATGGATGAATGCAATTATGAGGATATTAAAAAATGTCTAAAGAGGCATAAACCGGATTCCCACAAAGGAGAAAATGGTTGCGTACTTGTTATAGGCGGATGCGAAGATTATGTAAGCGCTCCGGCTTTAAGTGCAAGCAGCGCCTTACGTAGTGGTATTGATTTAATAGTAGTTGCCGCACCAGAAAAGGCAGCCTATGCAATAAATTCCTTTTCTATTGATTTTATTACTAAAAAATTGGAAGGTAAATTTTTGAATCTAAAACATGTGGATGAACTATTAGATTTTAGCAGAGATTTTGACTGTGTGCTTATTGGTCCCGGCTTGGGGAAAAGAATTGCAACTAAAGCATTTATAAATGAGTTTGTAAAATACTGCAAGGTGCCTATTGTTATAGATGCTGATGCAATTCAGCAAATAGAAAAGGAAAATATTAAAGGGTTGTTATGCCCGCATGCAAGAGAATTTGAAATTTGCTTTGGAACTTATCCCAAAAAAGAAATTAAAGACCGTATTAATAATGTAAAAGATATTGCTAAGCAGCATAACTGTACTATTTTATTAAAAGGAGCTATTGATATTGTCTCCGATGGAAAAAAAGTTAAAGTTAATAAAACCGGAAATGTGGGAATGACTGTTGGAGGCACAGGAGATATTTTAAGTGGTTTGTGCGCTGGATTTATAGCTCAGGGCGGCAGTTATTTTAATGCGGCATGTGCTGCAGCCTATATAAACGGGCTAATAGGGGATTTCTTAAGGAAGAAGTATGGCTTCGGATTCGTTTCATCAGATTTTATTAATATAATTCCCGAAGCTATATTTAATCACAAAAGATTTTTGGAGGGTCTCAAATGATAAAATTTGAAATAAATGCTGATATAAATATCTTCCATGAGTCCTTAAAAGATAAAGTGGATGAAATTTATCAAAAGGAAGTTCCAAATTTTGCAAACTATTGCGTTAATTTAAAAGCTTTGGGAAATATTGAGAAGGAAACCAAAAATTTCAAAAATATTATTTTATGTTCTGATAGCGGATTTGAGATTGAGATGCTAAAAGATTTTTTTCCTGAAAAATTTAAAAAAAATATAATTGTTGTTGAAAAAGGAAATGCTGAAAAAATAAAATTTATCAGAAATAATTTCAGCACAAAAGACTCTTTGCTGATTTTTGTTTCAAAGAAGAGTAATGAGAAAGATATTGCAACTTTGCTTTCACTAAAGGAGTTTCCAACTATTTTAATAACTACCCCTCAAGAGCATTGTTTGTTTGATATTGCAAGCAAAAAGGAGCTTACAATATTGGATCTACCTACAATTAAAGAAGAATTTTATACTGCAACAATTGCAACAGCGCTTCCTTTAAAAATTGCTGGTTTTCCATTAGAAGAATTTTTAGAGGGAGTAAAAGAGGCTCATGAAAAATTTTCAAATAAGGTATCATTAGAAAAAAATTTAGCTATGCAGGCTGCTTTAGCATTTTTTATTTTAGAGTCCAAACACTTTACGGAAGTTTTTTTCTTTTTAAGCAATAAATTAGAGCCTCTCAAGTTAGTTATTGAAGAATATGCAAATAAAATCTGCAACTCTGCCAAAGGGCAAACTTTTATTGGATTTGCCCAAAAAGATAGCGGGTTTATTCATAGGTTAATAAATGGAAGAAAAAATGCAATTCTATTTAAAATTGAAAATGAAGAAGAAGATATTACGATCAGAGTTCCAAAAGAATTTTTTGCATTAACCCAAGATACAGCCATATTACACAAAATTGACGGCATTAGCCTGAATTCATTGGATGCTGAATTAAATAATTTTCTTCCAAGAATTGTGTTGAAGCTTTTTCCTTTAAATGCTTTTACTATAGGAGAATTTGTTGGTTTTATGCACTGGTTTTATTGTTATAGCAGATGGTTAAGGAATATTTAGCAAAAAATTTACATTTTCAAGAGATTTAGGTAAACTTACAAAATCTTTAAATATTTCTCTTTCTAGTTCAAAAAGAATTGAAGTTGCTTTTCTAAACTTCCTTACTTCTTCTTTAGTTTTTGCATATCTTTTAATACCATATTCCATTCTCTCCTTAAGGGAAACGATTTTATTGCTTGCTCTTTTATCAGCATAATTTACAATAAGCTCTTCTAAAGTAAATTTTCTTTTTAATAACTCCAACAGCAAATGAGCTTTAACCAATTCAGCCAATCTCTTATATCCTTTTGAAACTAAAATTTTATAGGAGAGCTCCCCGTGCTTGCATAAACCTTTAAGCGAATAATATTTATCCAAGTCATGCAGCAATGCAGCCCTATGCACTAACAACGGATTAATATCATAGCCTCTATCTCTCATCTTTTTTGCAATATAATAGGCAACATTTGATACAATAATGCTATGCTCTACTATATTCTTAGGATTTAAACGATTTAATAAAGCTAAACAATTGTGCTTGCTTAGCATCTTAATCACTATACCATTCTTTGAGCAGTTTTTCTTGCCATTCTTAAACATTTTTTATGCCAATATTGGCCAGCCCATTTTTTATCTGCTCCTGGTTTTTGACATAATGCGCAAATATTGCTGGATTTAATCTCTGGAGTTTCTTTACTTACTTCTTTTTTCTCTTCACTTTTTTCCTTTTTTTTAGAAAATATGCCACCTATTAAATCCTTTATTCCCATTATAACCCCTCCAATAATTTAATTTTTTGTGGCAATTCATTTAAAGACTTTATTACAGAAAAAGCTCCATTTTTAAGCATAATTTCTTTCTTTTTTCTTTTATTGGTTATTCCTATAAAATTTATGCCCACTTTTGATGCCTCTTCTAAATCTTTAAGGGAGTCTCCAACTAACACTATTTCATTAGCTTTTGCCTTAAATTTTTTCATTAAGAATTTAATATTAGAACTTTTATAAGCAGGCGAACCTCTTACATAATCAACCAAACTTTTATCCAAAAAGTAATATACTAACTCTCTCAAAGGTTTTGTGGAATGGCCCGAAATAATTGCAATTTTATAATTTTTATGTAATTTTTTTAAAATTTTTTTACAATTTGGAAATAGCCTCTTTTTATATTTGAGATATAGTTCATAGAATGCTTTTACTCCTCTTGTAATCTTCCTTTTGCTCGGGTTTTCACTTAAAAATCTTTTATAGACCTCTCTAACTCCATAATAAATAGGCAGCCCATATGTTTTTCCTATAAATTCTTTTATCTTAGCCACTTTTTTTCCCTTTTTGCCAAACAACCTTGCAAATATTTCTTTAGGTAATTCTTTTGAATCATACAATGTTTTATCCCAATCAAAAATAATAAGTTTAATCATATTATGCTAAGAAAAGTGTTACTTTTAAATATTAACTTTTTATTTAAATACATGCCTGGCTTTTTAATACATTCAGCATTGGCTTTAATTCTTGCAATTGCTGTTGGAATTTATCTTAATCTTTCCGTACAGAAATTTATTTTATTAATTTTAATATCACTATTTTCCTCATTATTTCCGGATGTTGATATCAAAACAAGCATCTTCAGAATATCTATAGAAAAAATTATTACGTTATTAAGCTCAATTATTTTAATTTTATTTCTGCTCATAAAAATAGATATTAAATTTGTCTGGCTTGTTTTCTTGATGCAGCTATTTCTCCTATGTTTATATTTTATTAAACATAGGGGCATTTTCCATAATCCCTTTTTTGCTATAATCTTATTCTTAATATTCTATCTTTCATTTAATGACATCTTATTTGGCATAATTGCAGCTGTCTCGTTTCTTCTTCATCTTTTGGTTGATAGAATTTCTATCTAAAATGATATTTGTTAAAAAGGTTTAGATATTACTTTATTTAAAGCCCCGTGGTGTAGTGGCCAAGCATAGCGGGCTCTGGACATAGGAACCTCCAGCGGGTTCCTATTACCTCCAGCAACCTGTTGGGGATAAACCCAAAATGGAACCTCCAGCGGGTTCCTATTACCTCCAGCAACCAGAATTTAAATATTTA
>CAYLVV010000045.1:0-6025 GCA_964387215.1 uncultured archaeon | reverse complement strand
AATCTAAATCAATATCGTCCCATGCCCAAGTATAATTAACTTTGGGCAATGCACCGCTGCCAGTTCTACCAACTAAGCCACCCAATCTACACATTTTTGTGTTTAGATCAATTTCAGGCAACGGTTGCTTCTCAGCCCCAACTTTAAACCTCAAATGGAATTTCTGGCAATATGGTTTCTTTGCTGTATCTTTTATTTCATAAGGAATGGGCGTATATTTATCTCCCAAATCTACAAACGGCTCTTTGTGCGCTTCATCTCCATGAATGTGCTCTGTTGCGCAAAATTCTACGTTTCCATAAAGAACTCCTTTATCTCCGGTATAATCGCCTGTCCTTTCTAACACAATAGGAGTTAGCTGCAATCTTCCATTGCTGCCAAGCTCAGATGATACAACATCATAACCTGAAAGATCATTACTAACGTCTAAAAATTCTTTAAGTTTATCATAAAGTGTAATTCCTTTATAATCACCGATTTTCTTCTTTGTTGAAAAGTTGATTACAAAGTCTGGCAAACTTCTCGTAACTTTTTTGGTGTGTTGTTTTCTTTCACTTTCATACATCGCTATAAAGGTTACTACAGCAGTCGCAGCTATTACTGCAATAGTTAATCCTGGAAATGTTCCTGCTGCAAACAAAAGCGTTTTGACAAAGGTAGCTTCTGCAAAGGCAGCATACACTGCTGAATATGTTACCCACGCAACTCCTGCAGCTCCTACACTCGTAAGAAAAGCTTTGCCTGTTGTAGGCATTTTTTTCCACCTATATAAAGAAGCCCTTACTTTTACTTTCTCCTCAAACATTCTGTTCATTAGAACTACGGATTCTACATCACCCTCTTTAAGCAATACAAAGTTGTATTTATCCAAATCAAAGTAGTGGTATGCATAACTTTCGCCTGGCTTCCATTTCGGTTTAACAACAACATTATAAGTATCTATGTACTGCCAGCTTCCGCCATCTGCTATTTTTGCCTCAATAGTAATTCCGTAAATTCCTGGGATATCATCTTCCGCCGAGCTACCAGCTCTTTTAACCTTAACTGTTTTCTCTCCGCTAACTTTTACACCTTGAGTATAAATCTTGTTCTCTAAACCCTCGAATCGAATTCCCCCTTCTTCAGCCCCTCCTTTGCAGCCCCTATCATTATTACAAAACCTAACCATAACATCAGTACCGCAATCAGAAGTGCTAATTGTAAATTCGCTTTCATCACTATCGTAAGGAATTGTTACTCCGTAATCTGGATCGGGGGCAAATTTAATACATTCAGTCAAGTCCACAATATTAATTTCTGAGTCTATTGGTTTTGCCTGTATTGTTTTCATTCCTTCCTTGGAAGGAATCTCTGCTGCTAAAATAACATTAAATTTTGCGGTTTCTCCGTAAGCATAACCTTTAGGTACAAACTCAACTTCAGCATAATATATAGGAATACTTCCACCAGCACCCAATTCAATACTATTTTCCATCTCATTAAATAATGTAATCCACATTCCTTCTTGCAATGCAACCCTTATTTCCTCTCCGGTATTGATATTCCTTAACCTTAAATATACATCTCCGTAGTTATTACTTTCCCACTCTATTGTTGCTTTTATATTTTTTAGCTTTGCATTCTTCCCTGCTGCTTTACAAACATTATAAACATTTAAACTTCCAGTATTTGCATTACCATACTGCAATGCAGTTTTCCACTCTTTTGCAAACTGCCCCTCTAAATATAAACAATCTTCCCTCTCTAAAGGAGCTCCTGCTTTAATAGTAACACTAAATGGTATAACCAAACCATACCTTTTTTTAAGTTCTGAATTTTCTAAAATCATCTCAATTCTTCCTTCTACAGTTTCCGGCAAATGCTCAGGGGAAGCATCAGAAGCAACAATAAGCTTTAATAGCTTTAAATAAGCGTAATCCTGAGCAGGAATAGAATACATATTCAGATAGCTATTTATATAAGCTTGCATTGTGTCCTTATCCAAATAACCTTTGAAGTTTCCAACAATTTTTGCTTCAGTAATAACCAATTCTTTAGGGAATAAATTAGTAATTTTAACCTCAACCTCTTTTTCTGTTACTCCAATTAGCTGTAATTCTTCCTCAATACTCTCAGGCTCAAAGCTCAAAACCTCAGCAGTAGCAACAACTTCTTTTTCTGCACTTTCATAGCCTCTCTTCTCAGCCTCAATAATAAATTTATTTCCTGGGTTTGCAGTAGGGAAAGTAAAATTAACAATACCTCTCTTATCTGTATAAAATACTCCGAGCTGTAGCTTTATTTTATTATAACTTAGCTTTGAGATTATTACTCTTGCATTTTCTACCGGCAAATTAGCAGTATCAGTAATAGTTATTTTAGCTGCAGTATCCACAAATGCAGGAATAAGCTCTGGCTCAAGAGTTATCTGCAGAGAATCATCTGCCAAAACATTTAGCTGAACCAATTTGGTAAATACAATATTACCTTCAGAAACTATTTTTATTTCAATTCCGTAATTTCCCAATTTTTGAGGAACAATATGCAGCTTTCCTCTAACTGTTTTATTCCTTAAATAATTTCCTAATGCCAATCTCGGCAGCTCATAAATCCTAACATTTTCCTCCTTAAATATACTCGCATCCGCATTTTCTATTTCATAGCTTCTTATTTCAATTCCTTCTCCAGTTAGCTTTCCTTCCTCATAACTCTTTATCCTTATCTCAGCCTTATTATAAACAGTATCACTATTGTTTGTAATTTCAAAACTTAACTCATACTCACTTCCTAATGCTAAGCTGTATGGTTCAGCTAAATAAAGATTGTCTTCAACATCCAAAAGCCTCTGTCCAGAGTAACAAAAAGCTTCATCACATGCTGCAGGCATACCTACCCAATAAACAACCTCATGGCTTTTTGCATATAAATTTTGTTTTGTTGCACCGCTTTCCGCATTACCCAATTCAGCATCATAAGGGTCTCTTAAATAATTACCAACATCATCTATTGCATAAATTCTATAATAGAATGGTAAATAGTCTCCTGCAGATACTCTACCTTTTACTCTTAATTCTACACTCAAATAATATATTCCAGGCCTTTTATCTTGCAGCCTAATTTCAACCCATTTAGCTTCACCATAAGTAATGCTTTCCCTATCCTCCTCTTCATTTACTGGAGGATTATATTTTGTATATCTACTAGCAACAACATTGCTCATACTTATATCCTTAATATAAATATCATCCTTCTCTAACATTTCACTTTTTCCAGTTCTCAAATGTATAATAACATCCTCAAATTCTTTTGGCAATACCACTCTCAATCTTGCTATATATGCCTTTGCTGCTTCTAACTCCTGCACAGGACCTACGCCAAGTTCCTTCTCAAATAAACCCAAATATTCAATACTTGGCTCTTCACCAACTAATTGCGGTTCTAAAGTAACATTAATTTCTATTAATTCACCTGGCATTATTGTAAATAGCTCTGAAACCCAAGGCGCATAGCCCTCTTTGCTAACTCTTATATATACTTTTTGCATTCCTTTTAATGTTCTCTCCGCAATACCGCTAACATCTGTAAGAATACTTTCAGCTTTTCCCTCCAGCAAAGGATGTATTTCCACATTTGCTGCAGCTATTGGTATATTTTCAGAATCCCTAACTATTACCTTAATGCTGCCCTTTCCTAATTTCATTACAACCTCGAACTCATTCTCCTGTTGCAAAATTACTTCTTTTGCATCAGATTTTGCTTCTATTACCCCTTTATATGCTTTAATATAATACTTTCCACTTGGTATTCCCTTAAATATTGCAATTCCCTCTGCATTTGTTGTTTGGGGCTGCCTTGGATAAAGCCAATCAGTTTCTGCATTATAAATAAAACACTGTACATTTTCAATAGGGGCATTTTCTTCATCAACAACTTTTACTTTTACAACTCCGCTATTATTTGCAGTCAGTTTTTCCAATAAAATTTCTACACTTGGATTAGTAGTTATTTCGCTAACCTCAACACTATTGCTTAAATGTTCGGCATCAACTGCCTCAATAATATAACTACCAACCTCACTCAAACTAAAGCTAACCTTTCCATTAGCGTCTGTTGTTGCTGTTGCTAATGCAGCATTTTGATTTTTCTTATAAAGATTAACAGTTGCATTTGCAATTGGTTCTTTACTTTCATAATCCTTAACAACAACATTTATTACTCCCTTTACAGCTTTCTTTAATATCAAACTAAAAGTTAATGTTGCATTTTTTGTTAGAGGCTGAATTTCACTTTGCGCAATTGCGTAATCCCCGTTAGGATCATTTGCAATTACATAATAGCTTCCTATTACAACATCATCAAAAGTAGCTTCTCCCTGTAAGCTATTACTTTGCGCTTTTAAAATACCATCAGCATTATAGAGCAAAACCTCAATACCATCTAATGCATTATTTTGCTCATCCTTAACCAAAACTCTAATTTTTCCCTTTGCCTCTTCATAAGCCATTAAATAAACATTAGCAGCTTTAGCATCTTCTGCAAGTTTTGCAGAACTTAAAGTTCTATAATTTCCTGCCTGCACAGAAATGCTTAATTCACCACAATTCTCAGGAGGCTCAAATTCTAATATTCCATTAGTAACTTCTATTTGCTTATCTTCAGCATCAGGATTTGCACAATCTAACATCACAACTGCTCTTTTATTAAATAAACTTCCATCTGGATAACTCAAAACAATTCTCTTTTTAGCTAACTCAGCTAAAGAAGGTAAAGATATAGTATATTTCCTTTCCTCAGAAAGAAGCAGTTTATTTATTTCTTCATACCCCTCTTTTGTAACATCAACTCTAAATTTAATTCCCTTCTCCAGCTTTAGAGTTATATAACCTTCACTATCACTATAATACTCAAACTCCTCCCCTTTTGCCATTACTTTTACTAATGCTCCCTCTAAAGGATTACCTTCTTCATCTTGAACTAAAATTTTTATTTGCACAACTTCTGCAACAACTTTTCCCTTAACCAAACTGTGAATAACAAACCCGCTCAATAAAATTAATATTAAACAAAACAAAACAAAGCTTGGAATAACTCTATCTATTTTATCCACAATACCCTCTAAATGCAATTTTTCAATAATCTCATACCATTTATCCTCTAACCAATAATATAAATCCTTCATCAAACTTATTACTCACTTATTATTTAAAAATTTTGTCATTTCCCAAAAAAAGAAAAAAAGATAGGCAATTAATTTGTTATTTTTGAGATTGCTATTTTATTTTTCTTTTCAGTTATATTTACTATCATATTGTACAAACTTTCAAAAGGATCATCTACGCAATAATATGGAGCTCTGAATTTTATTGCATCTAACTCTTCTAAAATTTCTAATGCATCTCTCAATTCTCTTTTGTTTACATCTAATAACATTTTCAAACTTGCAAAGCTCAGTTTTTTATGTTTAAAAAGGAATAATAGAATATCTCTACAAAGGCTATTAAGCTTGGGACAATCTTTTTTTAATTTTTCATACACTAAATGAGTTAGCGTCTTGCGCATCCCGCACCACCTCCCAATTGCTTAAATTGGTGGTGCGGGAATTTATATACTTTTCCTCAAAAAATGTTTTGCAATTTTTTCTCTTTAAGCGAAAAATTCTGCATTCTTTTTTAAATAAATACTATTTTTCTTTTCTATTTTAGCAACTGTTATGTATAAGAATTTTTAAAATTTAAAATAGCACAGATAATAGGAATAAAGAGAGCAACATGATTATTATTGCACAAACAAAAGGAACTAAAATCCTAATAATCCATTTTTTAATCCCACTCACTTTCCTTGTTAAAATAAAAATAATAATAAAGGAAGCTAAATATCCCAAAATAAATGAAATTATTAAAGTTAGTAAAATAATTCCAATTCCTTTTGCAATGCCTTCCGCCAAACCCCTCAGCATTTAAACCACTATTTTTTTCTTTTTAATATCTTCTTTAATTCCCTCAACCCAAAACAATAAACCTTTTTTCCATTAAACTCTCTAACTCTC
>CAYLVV010000044.1:0-6205 GCA_964387215.1 uncultured archaeon | reverse complement strand
GGAATTATATAATGCTCTTTTGCTAATTTCAACCAATTTCCGCATTCAAGCTTTTTAGGCTCGATAAAAACATAAACTGTTTTAATTTTTTGATATACTCCACTATCTGATAACTTTGCAAATATCGGTATTGCATATAAACCTGGAATATCTGCTCCACCTGGCAAAGCCCTCTCTACCTTGATATCAACACTTCCGCTAACAGCTTCTATTTCATTTCCGAGCATGTTTCCGAATTTTATACCACCCTCTGCTGTTCCTCCTTTGCAATTAGGATCATTAGCTTCACATAATCTAATATCTAATTCTAAACCCCCGCAATCACTAGTATCTATTTCAAACTCAATTTCATCCTCATCCTCTTCCATTATTATGGGCTCATACATATTAGTTCCTTTATCCACCTTTATGCATTTTGCCAAATCAGTAATTAAAATATCTGCATTAATGCTCTTTGTTGCGCTTATTGGGTCTAAACCATAATCTGTTTCCACATAACCTTTAAAACTTATATCAAATCTAGCATTCTGTCCTTGTGGCACTACTTTTGGCAATACCTGAATCTTTATTACATATTGAGATTGGCTTTCAGGCATTATTCTGTTTAACATCAGTGCTTCACTACCTTCGGATAGTGTTTGTATTGCTGTAGTTTGTGTTGCAGTTTCTGTAACCTGCACAATAATATCTGCAACCTCTTCCGAATACCAGCTGAGTTCTGCCTTTAAATTATGCAGTTCAACCTCTTTATCGCTTTTATCCTTACACCTATTATAAATAAAATACTGTTTTTCGATTTTTCCATTTAATGCTGTTTCCTCCCAATCAGCATCTCCTTCCAAAACCAAGCAATTCCTATTCTTTAATTCTCCGCCAATTCTAAATTCAACCTCTATTGGCAAAATTTGCAACCAAACCCTTCCATTTTCCCCTTCTAAATAAATCCACAACTCAATTTCTTCCTCTCTTGGAACTAAACTCATTATGTCGCTTCTCAACTTTAGCTGCAAAATATCGCTACTAATTACATCTTTTGCATTTAATGAAATTAAACTCACAGCATTTTTTGCAAAATCTTCTGCTTGTTCAACCTCAACTAAGCTCTTAATATTTTCAGCATGCAGCACAGCATTATAGCCGATAATCCTTATTCCAGTTAAATTTTCAATAGTAATATTTAGTATTGGATTTCTCTCGCCTATAAGCTCTATTGTCATATTAGCTTCAGAAGGATCAAAGCTAACAATTTTAGAACTCACTTCCAGAGTCTCTTTATTTATGTAATAGCCTCTCTTTCTTGCCTCAAAAATAATTTTAGTTCCTGCTTTGCATGCAGGAATTAATATGCTAAATTCACCTTTAGCATCAGTATAACCTGAACCTATGGCTATTTCTTCCTTTCCGAATTTTTTAATTACATTTATTCTTACGCCTTCTAAACCAATACCATCCTCAGTTACTTTTACCTTCACATTACTTTTTAAATATGAAAATAATTCATCATTTTCAACTTTCAATTCTGCAACCTTCTCAGCTATAATGTTAAAACCTATTTCCTTTTCAAAAACAATATTTTGTTGTTCCTTAATTCTTATTTTTAGGTTTCCCTTTCCTTCTTCCAAACCAAATAATTCTATTTCTGCATATATAGCCTTTCCCTTTCCAAATTCTCCTACGGAAAGATTTTCCAATTTTTCCTCATAAATATCACCTGCTTCAAACAGCAACCCGTCAGCATTCCTTATGCTATAACTTACAATTTTCAAATTTTTAGCTATTAACTCAATATTTCCTTTATAAATTACATCAGAGTTATTAAATATCTCAAAATATAATTTTCCTTTTCCGCTGATTAAAATGTTGTACGGTTTTTCAGTAAATATAAGTCCAGAGCTTTCCTCATAAAATCTTTCCCCGTAATAACAAAACTCCTCGCATTCTTTCTCTAAACCCTCCCAAAAATAAACCTCATAAGTATTTGCATACAGCCCTTGTTTATTTGCACTACTTTCTGCATTACCCAATTCAGCATCATACGGATCTCTCAAATAATTACTACTACTATCTACTACATAAGTTCTATAATGCAATGGCAACCTCTTTCCAGGTGGTGCTGTCTTTTTAATTCCGATTTCAATTCCAATCTCATAAATTCCTTCTTCTGCATTTCTCTCTGCTAAAATCCATTTTGCACTTGCAGTAGTTAAATTTTCCATATCAATTTCACTGCCCAAAGGCGCACTATATGTTTTTCCCTTTGTTGTTATTGTTAATGGCATATTTACCTCTTTTATTACAATATTATCATTGTCTATAATCTCTGTTGAGCCTACTCTTGCATAAAGTGCAACCTTTTCAGCGTTAACTTTCTTAGGCACATACACTAAAAATTTAGCTAAATAAGTATTTCCAGCCTCCACTTTCTCAATTTTACTCCCATAAATCCCTTCATATAAGCCTAAAAACTCAACCCTGACATTTCCAAGCAGCTCTCTACTCAGCACCGCATCAATATTTGATACTGCATTAGGATAAAGATCATAAAGTAAGCTGGTATATTTGCTGTAATTTTCTTTACTTATTTCTACGAATATTTTTTTATCTGCTTTAGTAGTAAATTCTGCATATCCTTTATCATCAGTATTAATACTTCCTAATTCCTTACCGTTTTCGCTAAAAATTTTTACTTCCGCATTGCTTACAGCTTTATTTTCTTCATCCATTACTCTAATTTTAATTTTTGCATCTCCAATTGTTAATTTAATCTCAACTCTATTAATCTCTCTTAACTTTATTCTCATTTCCTCAGTCTTTGCATGTGCATGAGCCTTAAATGCCTCAAAATAATATTTTCCTTCTTTTATACCTTTTAAGGCTACAATACCATTGGCATCAGTATATAAAGCCTGTTGCATTGGATAAATAAATCCAGTATTTGCATCATAAATTGCAACTTTTGCATTTTCTACAGGATTGTTATCTTCATCAACAACTTTTACAATTACTCTCCCACTATTTTCTGGAGTTAGTTTTTCTAATAAAATTTCCTCTTCATAACTACCTTTCTTTAAATTCAACTCCTTTTCCTCATATAAATAATCATCATGCACAGCCCTTAACATAAATGCTCCCAAATCTGCTAAATAAAGTATAATAGTTCCATTTTCATCAGCATAACCGCTTGCCACTAAGCTCTGTTGCTGAATTAGCATAACCAATGCATTTGCAACAGGTTCTTTACTCTCAGCATCTTTAACAACAACCTTAAGCTTTACTATGGGCTCTTTTTCAAATTTAATACTCAGCCTGGTTGTCATTCCTGCCTTAATTTCAAGAATATCACTTTTTTTGGAGGAATATTGGCCGGTAGTATCTACAGCAATAACAAAATATTTTCCTGGCATTAATGAAAATTCTATTTTTCCGAATTTTGTAAGTTCTTGTTTGTAAAGGATTCCATCCTCTGAAAATACTTGGATTTGTATATTATCCAAAGGCTCGTTCTTTTCATCCATTGTAGTAATAACTAAACTTCCTGGTTCCATTTTCTTTTCCTCTAATTTAACAATAGTCTTTTTATCTTTTAGTTCAATACCATCTGCTGTATTAAAATTGGCAACAGTTACTTTTGCAATTAATTTTCCGCAGTTTATAGGTTCCTTAATTTTTACATAACCGTCTTTTGTTGTTACGTCTTTCGGCGGAATTGCTGCAGGATTGCTACATTTAAAACTTACTGTTGCTTCAACCCCCTCCAATAAACTTCCATCTTCAGAGAACAAAATAAGCACCCTTGTTTTTTCCCTTATTTTTTCCTCCAGTACAATTCTAAATTCTAATGTTTTTTTGCCAACAGTAATATTTTTTGCAGTCTCTTTATATCCTTCTTTACTAACTCTTACATTAACTTTGGAATTCTCTTTTGCATAAAATTCAACCATTCCATTTTCAGCAGTAGTATAGCTCTTATATTTCTTCTCAATTTTAACTATTACCCTTGCATTTCCTATAGGATTTCCATCAACATCCAAAACCCTAAGCTTAACTTTTACTCCTTTTTCAATTTCAGCAATAGGAGCCTTCAAAATTAAAAAATTCCAAATTAAAAATCCTGCCAAAAATAAAACTATAATACAAAACAAAACAAAGCTTGGAATAACTCTATCTATTTTATCCACAATACCCTCTAAATGCAATTTTTCAATAATCTCATACCATTTATCCTCTAAACTATAATAAAGTTCCTTTAATCCCATGTGATTATTTAAAAAGTTTTAAATAAAAAACTTTACTCTTCAATACAGGCTGGAGGCGTCAAACAATAACTTATTACATTTTCTCCATCAATATTTGCCTTACTATAAATCTTTCCCGGATTCCAGAAGAATTTAGATTCAATACCATTATCCATTACACAAATCTCTTCATTTTTAACAGCCTCAAATATTTTATTTATGGTTTCTATATTACTTTCAATTCCTCCAATACTAATCTGGTTTTTAATTTCAAATCTATCTTCAGTAACTGCCTTTACCATTAAATCCTTTCCTAAAGGCTTAAAGAAGATGCTTATTAAAGTATTAGTGCCTGTTTTATAAACCAATGGCCATCTCAGTGTATATGTTGTGCTTATATCCAATACTTCTTTATCTTCGGGTCTAGCTATTACATCAGGACTTTCATCAAATCTTTCTGCAATTGCAGATCCAGTAAAATCATAACATTCACCGCAACCTGTCCAATAGCCCATTATTGGCCCTAAAGCTTGAGGTTTATTATCTAACAATACTTGATATGCTGCAATATATTCTTCATCCTGAGGCTCAAATGCAGTAACTTCTGCAACTACAACTTCAGGAATATTTTTTGCATATATCATTTCATAGCCTTCCGCTAATTTCCTTATATCTAATACTATTCCTCTATTACTTACATTTGTTGTTCTAAAGTCATCAGGAGTTTTTGTAATTACTTTAGTAATAGGATTGCTTGCATAAGCATCAAAGCTTTGGATGTTGTCAACAATATTAATTAATTCTCCCTTATTCTCAAATCCAACACCATAACCTTGTCTCTCATAACTGCCACCCTCTAAACCAACTTTTCCATCTAATGGCATATAATATAATGCTGAATCATGCTCCGGATCCGCATATCTATAAAATACTACTCCAATACCAGCATCTTTAGGCTCACCGCTAGCATCAAAGAAGCTCCAATCATCCTCTCCAAATACAGCAACAATCTCAATCTTATATTTTCCTGGAGCTGAAACTCTGTACACATTTGGAGCATATTTCAGCATAAACTTCATCTTCTCATTATCTAGCAAATATTTATAGAAGGGCTCACTACTTTGCTCATTTTGTTTTAACCAAGTTGGCAATCCTAACCAACCCGCAGTATTAATATAATCCTGCCTAAAGTCCATGCTGAAAGCGTCTCTCATTAGCTTAGCATCAAAGAAGAGCAGATCATCAATATTATCAGCATTAATTTCCTTTCCATATATTGTTACACTTTGTAAGCTTCCCTTTTCCTTGGCAGCATCTAAGAAATAACTTAATACACTTCTTCCTCCTATTCTCTCCGTTGTTTTTATAATATCGCATCCAGCAACAGCTGGCTTTGTTATTACAACTATTGCAATTGGCTCAGCCCAATCATCTAACTCAATACTACTTGGTGTAACTTCAGTAATTTCCGGAATAGCATAATAACTTCCTTCTTGCAATGCATCAAACCTACAGCTCAATACTTCTCTATCATTAGGATTTATGCTTATAGTTTCTTCACAGCTTTGTACAGCAGTATCTGTTTCTACGCTCTTAAGTTCGGTTTTTACTGTGACAGTTACCATCTCAGCACTCTTATTTTCAACAATTATATTAACATCAGCAATATTATTTTCAGTATCGAAATTAACATCAAACTCTGCAAACCCAACCTTGCCAAAGTCTACACCATTCTCGTTAACATCATCTCCGTTAATATAGCTTTTATTGTTTTCTTCCTCTGCCTTATCCATTGCATTTTCTGGGCAAACCCCAGCCAAATAATTATTATCTTCCAAAAATTTATGTAGTGCATATATTCTCTTCATAATCACAGTTGTAAACTGTGCAGCATCGCAATAATATTTATTACAGAAATCTAAATCAATATCGTCCCATGCCCAAGTATAATTAACTTTGGGCAATGCACC
>CAYLVV010000043.1:469-6280 GCA_964387215.1 uncultured archaeon | reverse complement strand
CTCCAATGGCTTTATGCAATTTTGGGCTTAGAAATTTATGTTGAAGTTCTGGATTTGGATTTATTAGTAGAGTTTACTGATGCTGTGCTTAATAGCTTTGTAATTGGCTTTATGCCGATTGCATTAACTAATCTATATCTAGAGCTAAAGGACAAAATAGCCTTTAAGTAAAGTTTTAATTAGATAACGAATCTTATTTTTTTGGTCAGAATGAGCTCTATAAAATTAGCTAAATTAAAACTCAAAAATTTTAAATCTTTCAAACAAGCAACAATTCCAATTGGGAGTGGATTTACAGCAATTGCTGGAGCAAATGGTACTGGAAAGAGCAATATTCTTGATGCTCTTCTCTTTGTTTTTGGTGCTACATCGCTGAAAATGTTGAGAGCTTCCAAGCTTACAGACTTAGTAAACAGATATGCAAATGAAAATTATGCTGAAGTAGAATTAACAATAAAGGACAATGAAAGAAACATAAATTATGTAATTTCAAGGGTTATAGATAAGCAGGGTAAAAGCATCTTTAGAATGAACGGAAAAAGATGTTCCTTAAATGAAATAGTTTCCTTATTAAATGAGCTAAATATCAGATATAATGGATATAATATAGTTGTACAAGGAGATATTAATAAGATAATTGAAATGAATCCTGTGCAGAGAAGGGAACTTATTGATGAATTGGCTGGATTAAAAGAATTTGATGAAAAGAAAGCGGAAGCTCTTAAAAATTTAGAAAAAGTGGAAAATAAAATTAAAGAGGTTAAAATTGTTTTAAATGAGAGGGAAATAAGATTAAAAGAATTAGAGGCTGAAAAAGAAGTAGCTGAAAGATACCAACAATTAAAAGAAGAGTTGTATAATTGTAAATTTTCTTTGTTAAATAATGAAATTAAAAAATTAGAAAATGAATTGAAAAAGATTTCAGAAAAAGAAAATAAGGTTTTGGAGAAAAAGAAAAAATTCGAAG
Source organism: uncultured archaeon (assembly GCA_964387215.1). Taxonomy (GTDB): domain Archaea; phylum Iainarchaeota; class Iainarchaeia; order Iainarchaeales; family CAYLVV01; genus CAYLVV01. The sequence goes on along the minus strand of CAYLVV010000043.1, from coordinate 5,313 downwards.
AAAGAGGTGAAGAGATTAAAAGAGAAGTTTCAGAGTTAGAGGAAAAAATTGAAGCAATAAATATGGAGCTTATAAAATCCGGCCAAAGTATTTATGAGGGGATAGGAAAATTTATTGAAGAAAAAAGATTGCAGAAGAGAATTTTAGAGGAAAGAATTAAAAATAACGAAGATAGATTAAGGATTGTTGCTGAAAATATTGTTAAGCTTGAAGAAAAACTATCAAATATTGGAGAGCAAAAAGAGAATGAAGGAAGAGCAGAACTGAAGGAGAGAATAAAGGAATTGGAAAAAGTTGAAAAAGATCTTAGAGAGGAACTTGAAGAAAAAAACTCAGTTGCAAAAAAATTCTCACAAAAAATTTCTGAATTAAAAAATAAATTAGATGAAAAATTTTTGGAATTAAAAGAAAAACAAAATGAATATTATAAAGCAAAAAATGAATTTGAGAGATTAAAAGAAAGTAGGGATGAAAATATTAAAGCAGCCCAGTTGAAAGAAACTGAACTTTTAGAATTGAAAAGAGATGTTGAAAGAAAAAGAGAGTTAGTAAAAAAGATTAAAGAAATTAAAGAGAAATATGGAAAAATTGATGTTGCATTAAAAAGGAACAAAGAAAAATTAATGGAATTTTATCAAGCTAAAAATAAGAAAGATGAAAGAATTTCTGTGCTTAAGGAAGCAATAGATGCATTGAAAAAGTCTAAAGCAAGCTGTTTAGTTTGCGGTGCTGAATTAAAAGAAAAAAGAAAGGCTTTATTGCTAAAACAAAAAGATGTTGAAATTAATTTATTGTTAAATGATATTAACTCCTTAAAAGAAAAAATTTCATCAAAAGAAAAAGAAATTTCAAATTTGGAAGTATTGAAAGAGAAACTTATAAAATGGGAATCGGAAATAAAAGGCTTAACAGAACTAGAAAATAAAATAAATATCTTAGAAGAAGAGATTAGGTATTTGCAAAATAGTTATTTTGAACTTGATGAAGCAGAGAATAAAGTTAATAAATTACTCAGAGAGCTCCAAAAGGTTGAGGCTGAAAAACAAGCTATTGCTCTGGAGCTCAAAAAAAATTCTTTAAGTAAAATTTTAGAAGAACGACAAAAAATAGAGGAGGAACTGAAAAATATTTTGAGTAAAAAAAATAATTGCCTAATTGAACTCACAAAAATTGAGATGTTTGAAAAAGAGTTATTGCATAATAAAGAGGAATGGGAAAAGAGACTAGAGGAGCTGAAAAGTGAAAAAGAGGAATTAAAGAAAAAAAATATAGTTGAGGCTGAAAATCTAAAAGAACTTGAAAGTGAGCTAGAAAAATTGCAAATAGAGCTCAAAAAAGCAAAAAGGGATGAAGAAAACTTACATATTAAAAAAGGAAAATTGCAGAAAAAAGCAGAAGCCCTAAAAGAGAAGCTTAATAAAATAAATTCTGAATTGCAGCAAATAACGTTCCAGCTAAATCAGTTTAATATAGAAAAATCAAAGATAAATGTTAGAATTTCGGATTTAAAAGAAGAAATTTCCGAGTTTGAGAATGCAAAACATATAGAATTGAGTGAAGAAAAACTGAAGAAAAAAATAGAAAAAATAAATTCCGAGCTCGATAAAATCGGCGAGGTAAATCTCAAAGCGTTAAAAGGGTTTGAAGAATACAAAAAAGAGATGGAAGAAATTTATGAAAAAATTAAAAGATTGGAAGAGGAAAAAATAGCGGTAGAAGAATTAATTGAAAAAATAGAAATAAAAAGAACAGAAACATTTATGGAATGCTTTGAAAGAATAAATAATTATTTTATGGATGTTTATAAAGAGCTAAGTAATGGTGAAGCAAAGTTAGTGCTTACAATACCTGAGAAGCCTTTTGAATCTGGATTAATAATTGAAGCAAAACATTTAGGAGAGAAAACAAAAACTATTGAAGAAATGTCAGGGGGAGAAAAAGCATTAACAGCATTGGCATTTCTTTTTGCTTTGCAAAAATATGAGCCAGCACCATTTTATATATTTGATGAAGCAGATGCAGCATTAGATAAAGCGAATTCTGAAAAATTAGCTAAAATGATAAAAGAAATAAGCGACAAAAGCCAATTTATTGCGATTACTCATAACGATAGTATAGTAAAAAATGCGGACCAGATTATCGGAGTTACCCTAAATAAGCAGAAAAAAAGTTCAGTAATTGGTTTAAAATTGAAAGAAGAGATTGCTAAGGTTGGCTGAGATGTTTGAAAAGGAAATTGTTTGCTTCAAATGTGGAAAAAGGTATGATGCTAATAGAATAATTTTTGAATGCGAAAACTGCGGTTATTCATTAGATATAAAATATGATTATTCTAAAATTAAAAAAGCATTTAAAGAGCAGGAAGAATTCTTTTTTCAAGCCCAAAAAAGGCATTGGAAGTACTGGATGTTTTACCCCATTAAAAATTTAGAAAACATAGTCTCAATGCAGGAAGGAAATACCCCACTAATTAAATCTTCAAAATACAATTATTGGTACAAATATGAGGGAGTGAATCCTACTGGTGTATTTAAGGATAGGGGCTCGACTGTTGAAATAACTAAAGCTAAAGAATTAGGCATAAAAAAAATTGTTTGCGCAAGCACAGGCAATATGGGTGCTAGCTTAGCTGCATATGCTTCAAAAGCAAATATTAAAGCTGAGATTTTTGTGCCAGGATTTGCTACTAAAGCAAAATTGAGGCAAATGAAATGGTACGGAGCTAAAATTAAAGTTGTAAGAGGCAGCTATGAAAAGGCATTAGAGCTAACAAAAAAATTGCATAAAAAAACAGGGGTTTATTTAACAGGCGATTACCCGTTTCGCTTAGAAGGCCAAAAAAGTGTTGGTTTTGAGATATTGGAAAGGATGCCCAAATGCAAAAATATTGTTGTGCCGGTCGGCAACGGGACTTTATGTTACGCTGTATTTAAGGCTGCTAAAGAATTTAAAGAGATAGGAATAATAAGAAAAATTCCAAAAATAATAGGCATTCAAGCAAAAGGTTGTGATCCTATTGTTAGAGCTTTTGAAAATGGTTGGAAAGAAGTTTCACCATTAAAAAAAACAAAAACCATAGCATCTGCAATAAATTGTGGAAATCCCGTTGATGGCATGGAAGCATTATACGCTATAAGAAATTCAAGAGGGGTTGCCGAAAGAGTAACAGATAAAGAAATTATTAATGCAAAGAAGGAATTAGCTAAAGAAGGTGTTTATGCTGAATATTCTGCTGCAGCAGCATTAGCAGGTGCAAAAAAATTGGAATTAGATGAAGCAGTATTAATTATAACAGGACACGGCTTAAAAGATGATAAATAATTACAATAAATCAAATTTTGTTTTCTTTTTACTAAATTTTTTTAGTCTCTCTCTGGCATTTTTTAGGTCTCTCTGTAATTTAGCAATTCTATCATTTATTTTCTTAAGCTGTATATGATAATCAGCATCAGTTATTAGATGTTGCCCAAATCTGTGCTTTAAATCTCTAAGTAAATGTGTTTGCGCATGCAACTCTGCATTAATTCTATCTATTTCCAGGATAATACTGGCTCTTTCCTTCTGTTGTTTTTCTGCAGCCTTTTTCTCCTTTTGCAATTTTTTCTTTAATGTTGCATATTCTGAGGGAGAAATTCTATTAGTAGCATAAGCAAGCTCCAATTGTTTTTCTAAATCTTTTGGTTTATAAATTTTCACAAAATGAGTCTTTTTGAGATAATAAATTGCAATTATTAAAACTCCGCTTGCAAATACTATGCCAATTATTGCGCCAAATAAAAGCATTACAATATAAGGGGTTTTCTGAGTTGTCGCATCTTCTTCATCTTGTTCCTCACTTACAACTTCAGTTTCTCCCACAGCCGGAATTTCTTCAGATGAAGTAAATGAAACTATTTCTTTCATTGCGTTATAAACATTTTCAGCCATATAAGCTAGGCTTAAAGCATTATTAAGTTTTGATTTTGCGGTTAAAATACTGTCCTCTTTATAAAAATGCTCTGCAGATTTCAAAAAGTAAATAGCATGATCCAAATAAATTCTTGCCCAAATATAATTTCCCCCTTTTAAATTTTCATCCAAAGCATTAATTTTGTTTTTAACCTCTTGGAGATATTCCTCTACAGATTTTTCGGTTAGTTCCTTTGATGCAATTAAGGCATTTATTAAACCCATTGCAGAATAAATATCAACCAAAGAAGCAAAATACCAGCCGTTTTGTTTTTCCAATTTTGCGGCATTTATCCTACGTAAAATATCATCATATTCATCCTTAGGTATTATAGTCAAATTGTCTTCCGCATCAACAATCAGCTTTTCTATCTCATTTAATAATGGCTTTTTTTCTAAGATGTAGTTATAATCAACCTTATTTTTAGCTTCTGAAAATATTTCATAAAAATCTTTAGCAACATTATACCATCCAAGAGCAAATTCGTAATCCTGGATGTTTTGCAAAGCAACGCTATACTTTGTTGTTTCAGAAGGAATATTAATTTCTACTGTCAATGTTTCTGTTGAAGAGAGTTTTTTTATAACATTTAATGCATAGGAAAGTCTTTGCATGCCGCCAAGATACCATTCTAATTTATCCAAAGGTATAAATTGCTCATATTTCTTTCTTAATTTTTTAAGATTAGATTCCAAAGTTGAAAGCTTCATTTTATAAATTGCGGAATCCATATTCAGCAGAGAAGGATTCTCTGCAATATCTTTAACCATTCTTGCACTTACCGAAGCAACAAATGCAGAATTTGCTGCACTGTAAAGATAATTCCTTTGGAATAATAATTCAGCTTCCTTGACAACTGAATCAGCATCATTTAATGTTTGGAGTAAAGCATCAA
>CAYLVV010000043.1:0-459 GCA_964387215.1 uncultured archaeon | reverse complement strand
TGGTCCTCTATTAAGGAACCTCCTAAAGAAGTTTTTGCAGCAGAGATTAATTCTTTGGCATCTTGAATATATTTTTGAGTTATATTTCTAAATGGCTTCAGATATTCTCTCTCAGAAATTGCTTCTGGGGTATAAATCTGCTCGGCTATTTCTTTAATTGCATTTATATCAATTTCATTTACATCGGCATAAGCATATTTAATCACATCATCAATAGTAGATACTTCAATAATCTTCATGCCCCAATGACTCAATGCATATTGCGGCAAATACACTGTTTCTACTTTATTGTCTTCTTTAATAATTTGCTTTGCTTCCCCCTTTGGAATCATAAATAGCTTTATTCCAGTTCTTGCTGCTTCTCTTGCTTTCTCAAAAACTCCTCCAACTTTGCCAACAGAACCATCTAATGTAATAGTCCCGGTAATTGCAACGTGTTTTGGCAGTGGTTTATCTTTA
>CAYLVV010000042.1:0-6290 GCA_964387215.1 uncultured archaeon | reverse complement strand
AAAAATAAAAAATCTCTCAAAAAGACAGTTGAAAATATTATTTGAATGGATGATGAAGGGAGATGGTTATAAAGGAAATGGAAATGTACAATATTATACTAAAAGCAAGAAGCTAGCAGATGATGTCCAAGAAATTGTTTTGAAGATTGGGTACGCTGCAAATATCTATGAAAAAAGAAAAGGAAAATTTAAATGGTATGTCGTAAGTTTATCAAAAACTAAGTATTTTAAATTAACAAATGATCCAAAAAAAGTACCGTATAAAGGAAAGGTTTATTGTGTAGAAGTACCAAACCACACATTGTATGTAAGAAGAAATGGAAAAGCAACATGGTGTGGAAACTCAGCAGGCGCGCAGGCTTTAAGTAATTTTGACACTTATTTAGCTCCGTTTATTTATTATGATAAGCTGAAGTATGAGCAGGTAAAGCAAATAATGCAGGAATTTTTGTTTAATATGAATATTCCAACAAGGGTCGGCTTCCAGACACCGTTTACAAATATTACTCTGGATGTTAAAATTCCAGAATTTATGAAGGATTATAAAGTTATTTATGATGGTAAATTGCAAAAGGAAACTTATGCAGAGTTTGAGGAAGAAATAGAAATGTTTAATAAGGCTTTTTGCGAGGTAATGATTGAGGGTGATGCAGAAGGTAGGGTATTTACTTTTCCAATACCAACATATAATATAGATAAAAACTTTGATTGGGATAGCAGCATAGCGGACTTAATTTTTGAGATGAGCGCTAAATTTGGAATACCATATTTTGCTAACTTTATTAACTCAAGTATGAAGCCGGAAGATGTAAGGAGTATGTGCTGTAGGCTGAGGCTGAATTTAAAAGAGTTGATGCGGAGAGGCCATGGTTTCTTTGGAGCAAACCCATTAACAGGCAGCATAGGTGTTGTAACAATAAATATGCCACAATTAGGTTATTTGAGTAAAAATGAGGATGAGTTTTTTAGCGGATTGGAAAAGTTAATGGAACTTGCAAAAGAGAGTTTGGAGCTAAAAAGAAAAACTATTGAGAAGTTTGCTGAGAAAGGCCTTTATCCCTATACAAAATTCTATCTTAAAAAGATTAAGCAAAGATTCAAAAGTTATTGGGCGAACCATTTTAGCACAATAGGCTTAGTTGGTATGAATGAAGCACTGCTTAATTTATTTGGTATTGATATTGCAGCTGAAGAAGGAAAAAGATTTACTATAAAGGTATTAAAATTTATGAGAGATAAGCTGTTAGAGTTCCAAAAAGAAACAGGACACATTTATAATTTAGAGGCTACCCCTGCAGAAAGTAGCACATATAGATTAGCTAAAATTGATAAAAAAAGATTTAGGAAGATAATTGCTGCAAACGAAAAAGATTGGAAAAGAAAAAAAGCGGCCCCATTCTATACTAATTCAACATGGCTCCCTGTAGATTATACTGAGGATTTATTTTTTGCATTAAAGCATCAGGATGATTTGCAAACATTATATACAGGAGGCACAGTATTCCATATATTTTTAGGAGAGAGATTGCATTCAAAAGAAGCAAAATTATTATTAAAGAGAGTTTTGAATAAATTCAGGATGCCTTACATAACCTTAACACCAACATTTAGCATTTGCCCTGTACATGGTTATATTGCTGGGGAACATAAAAAATGCCCTATATGCAAGAGAGAATGTGAGGTTTATAGCAGGATAGTCGGCTATTTAAGGCCAGTAAAGCAATGGAATCCAGGTAAGCAAGAAGAATTTAGTAAAAGAAAATTATATTCTACTCCTTAAAAAAGAAAAGAAGTGCTGCTGAAATTAAAGAAATTATAATTGCAATTGTAAATATTAGTTCTGCATTTATCAATTGCCATAAAAGACCAGCAATAGTATTTCCCAAAAGCATTATTGAGCCTATAATAGTATAAAATAAACCTATAGCAACACCTTCTTTTTCTTTAGTCACGAAGCTTGAGATATACGCTTTATGGTTTCCTTCCACTAAAGCTTTAAAAATTCCAAATAAAAGAAAGGCTAAAATTAGGCTTGTAAAGTTGTTTGCATTTAAAAAGGAAAAACACATTAATGCATAAACTAAATAACCAAAAACAATTACATTTTTCCTTCCGAATTTATCAAACAATAAGCCAGATGGTATGGAAAGTACTGCATAAACAATATTGAAAATTAAATAGAATATTAGTGTTAAAGAAGTTGCTTGATGCAAAGGCATATTTAGAATGCTAACTGAACGCCAAACTAAAATCATAAAATTAAAATAAACCAAATGAAAAAGAGAAATAATTAAAATTGCTGAGATTAAAGATTTTGGAAGGGTTTTAATATTTTTTGTAAAAAATGTGTGGTTCGGTTTAAACTTTACATCTCTAACAAATTTTAAAGGTATTAGTGAAAGAAATGCCAGAAAGGAGGCTATTATAAATATTAAATAGAAAGGTAAATTGAGATAAGAAAATAAGAATAAGGCTAATAATGCCCCTACTATGCCTCCTAAAGTATCTAAAGACCTGTGGATTGCAAATGCTTTTCCTCTAACTTTAGATGCTGAGATGTTAGCTATCAATGCATCTCTCGGAGCATCTCTAATTCCCTTTCCAGTTCTATCTGCTAACCTACATATTAAAACGATTAACCAGTGAAAGGAAAATATATAGAAAAATTTAGAAATTGCAGAGATCGTGTAACCTAAAAATATATAAGGGAGCCTTTTTCCTTTTTTGTCTGAGAAAAAACCTGAGAAAACCCTTATCACATAAGAAAAAAATTCTCCCAAACCTGCAATTAGGCCTAATATTGCAACATTTCCTCCAATAGTAATGATAAATAGAGGTAAGAGAGGATTTAGTAATTCACTACTTGCATCTGTAAAGAAGCTTGTTAATCCTAAGAGAATCAAATTTCTAAGCATGGAAGACATTCTAAAATAAAATAAAAAGAAAATAAAAATGTTAGGCAAAGAAATTTAGAGAATAATTTAGCATTGCCCTTCTGCAGCTGAACCCTCGTTGCTTAATTCCTTATTACATTCTTCTGGTTTTTCTGTAAATGCTGAGCATATTGCTTCTTTATATGCTTGTGGAGTTCTTTGGCCTTGGTAATAGGAACCGTTTATTATTAGTGTTGGTGAACCACTAACATCATTTGCGGATGTTGCATTGAAATCTTCCTCAAGTAATGCGGTTGTATCTTGCATACAATTTTGTATATCTTCCTCTTTAATGGATGTTTTGCTTAATGCTTCTTTCCAGCAAGTATCTAAATTTTGCATTGAACAGTTTTCATTGAAATATTCAACGTATTTAATCCATTCATCAATGCTTTTATTGAAGATACATTTTTGCCTTAAATCTTCTTCAGCCTCTTTTATCCCATGCATTGAGCAATAATCGGTATTTTTGATGCAGAAATCTTTTTTACAATCCTCAAGCCATTGCTCTTTTGTTTTTCCTGTTTTTTGTTCAAATTCCTCATCAGTTAGGTTTTGGGAATAATAGCTCAACATAGAATTACAATAGTTTTTATAATAAATGAAGTGCAACTTGAAATCTATTTTATCTTTTAAGAGTTTAAGCACTGGAAGCATTCCTTTTTCAGCTTGTTTGCCGAATGGACAAAAGCTCATTACATAAAGTTCAACTTTTGGTTTTGAGGTTTTTTTAAATTCTTGCTTTTGTTGCTCTTGAGTTTGCTGTTGGTTTTGTTGAGGTTTTTTAGTTAAATCTATCATTGCAAGAAATGCTGTTTTTCCGTCTTTCATTGCATAGAATTCTCCTTCCTCTAGTTTTTCATTATCTTTTTTAAGCTCAAACTTAACCTTATAAAGTTCATTGGAAAATTTTTCTAAGCTAAGAATGTTTATTTTTATCCCTTGGGCTGAAAAGAAATTATTGAAATAGTCCGTTAATTTTTGTTTTATTTGATCTTCAGAAAGAAAATTTTGATTTGGAAGATTTTGGATTGGCGGTTCGCATTTATCACTAGCATTAGTGTTGTTGTTGCCTAAGAAATAACCTACTGAACCAGCTAAAAGAATTCCTATCAGAACAGCTACAATAGGGAAAATTTTCTCTTTTGGAAATGCTGTTTTTTGGGATTCATTTTCACTATTTGTAGATTCCATAGAAAAATTCCTAAAGCGAAAGGATTAAAAAGGTGCTTATTTTTCAGTTAGGAGTCAAAAATGGAAAGTTAGAGAGTAAAGAAAAATATTTATAATATAGAAATAAGGATTAAGTATGAGGAAAGCTCCTAGAGGAAAATTAGAGAGGGTTGTAAGGAGAATTGTTGAGAAGAAGAAAATAAGTAGAAAGGAGGCATTGAGGAGAGTTAGGAGTATTGTGAGTAGGTCTTGGTTGGGTTGGTGGAAAAGGTCAAGTTTTAGGAAGAAATTAGAATTTGCAGAGAGGAGATATAAGGTTGGGAAGATTAGCGGGGCGGTTGTAAAGGTATTATTGGATGAATTGGATGTAGGGAGAATTGATATTAAGAAAATTAAGGGAGAGGAGTTCATTGTGGCTTTGCCTTGGTTGTATGAGTTGAGTTTTAGTGAAAATGTTGGAATCAGGATGGATGTTGCTGAAGCTTTGAGAAATATTGGGATTTGGAATAAAGATATTGCTGAGATTTTAGGAAGATTGAGTAAGGATGAAAATGTTGCAGTAAGGAGGTCTGTTGTTTGGGCTTTGGGGGAATTAAGCAAAAAAGTCGGGTTGGGGAGAGAGGGTTTAGAAATGTTAAGGGAGTTAGGTAGAGATAAAAATGAGGAAATTAGGAGAGAGGTTGCTATTGCTCTTGGAAATGTGCATATATTGAATGAGAAAGATAGGGGAAAAGTTATAGAGATATTGGAAAGGTTGAGAGGGGATAAAAGTCCTAATGTTAGGGATGCTGCTAATTTGGGTTTGGCTAAGGTGTCGAGGCAGATAGAGAAAATTGCGCAGTTAGAGGTTGGAAAGAGTTGGTTGGATAAATTGCTTCGCATATGGCCTGAGTTGGATTTTGAGAGTAAGTTGAAAATAGCGATGAACAGATACAATGTTGGTAATGTTAGTAAAAAGGCTATGGAAGTATTAGAGAAGTTAGAGAAGAGGGAAATTGATGTTAGGAGGATTAGAGGAGAAAAGTTTGTTGTTGCTGTTCCTTGGTTGTATGAGTTGAGTTTTAGTAGAGATGCTGAAATTAGGAAGAGGGTTGCTCAGGCTTTAGGAATGATAAGAGTTTGGAATGAGGATGTTTTTGAGATTTTGGAGAGGTTGAGTAAGGATAAAAATGAAGTGGTTAGAGCGGATACCGCTCTCGCCTTAGGGGGGATTGGCAAGAAGGTTGGGTTGAAGAAGAGGATTTTTGAGATGTTAGAGAGGTTGAGTGGGGATAAAAGGTGGGCTGTCAGGAGAGAGGCTGCTTTTGCTTTAGGGAAAGTACATATATTGAATGAGAGGGATAGAGAGAAGGTTATAGAAATATTAAGAGGGTTAAGGAAAGATAAAGATTTTGGTGTTAGGGATGCTGCTAGTGTGAGTTTAGGAAAAGTTTTGAGAGAAAAAGGAAAAATTGCACAGCTTGGTGTTGAGGAAAGAGAGTTGGTTAAATGGCTTGGGATATGGCCAAAGTTGAGTTTTGAGAGGAAATTGGAATGGGCAAAGAAAAGGTATGGGGTTGAGAAGATAAGTAGAAGAGTTTTAAGAGCAATAAAAAAGCTGGAAGGTGGAAGGGCGGATGATAGCATTAAAGGAGAGAAATATGCTGTTGTTATTCCTTGGTTGTGGGAATGGGTTCTTAGTGAGATGCCGTGGGCTAAGGAAAGGGCTGCTGAAGCTTTGGGAAGAATTGGAGTCTGGAATAAAGATGTTGCTAAGATGTTTACAAAATTAAGTAGAGATGTTGAATGTAAAACTGCTGCTGCTCTCGCCTTAGGGGAAATTGGCAAGAAGGTTGGGTTGAAGAAGAGGATTTTTGAGATTTTGGAGGGGTTGAGTAAGGACAGGGATTGGGAAGTTAGATTAGGGGTTGCTATTGCTCTTGGAAATGTGCATATATTGAATGAGAAAGATAGGGGAAGAGTTATAGAGATATTGGAAAGGTTGAGAGGGGATAAAAGTCCTGATGTTAGAGATGCTGCTAATATAGGTTTAGCAAAAGTTTTGAGGCAAAAAGGAAAGATTGCACAGCTTGGTGTTGAGAAGAGGGAGTTGGTTAAATGGCTTGGGATATGGCCAAAGTTGAGTTTTGAGAGGAAATTGAGGTTTGCAATGAAGATATATGGTATTGAGAGGATCTCTAAGCA
>CAYLVV010000041.1:0-6291 GCA_964387215.1 uncultured archaeon | reverse complement strand
TAGATGGTTTACTGAAGAGGAGTTAAAAAGGAACTTACAAATAAAAAGAAATGTTTTGCAGCATGCTTTAAGTGCATTAAGGAAATTTAAAGAATAATTCTTTTGCTTCTTCAATACTTTTATTAATTAATTTTTCTTTATTCTTTATTAACTCCTCAAGTTTCAATATATCTTCAATTCTTGCTTTTGTTTTCGGATGCTTAGCAATCATAAAGCTGCAGCAATCTGCATAAGGCAAAATAGAAATTTCATAAGTTTTAATCTTTTTTGCAATTTCAACAATTTCCTCTTTATTCATTCCAAATAAAGGACTCAAAGTTAATACATTTGTTGCCTTATAAATACAATCCAAATTTTCTAATGTTTGTGAGGCAACTTGCGCAATATTGTCTCCAGTAATTATTGCTTTTGCATTTTCTTTTTCAGCAATTTTTGCAGCAATTTTATGCATAAATCTTCTATAAATTATCATCCTATATTCAGTAGGAATATTTGAAATAATTTCTTTTTGTATCTCGTAAAATGGAATTAAAATTAATTTTATTTTGGATTGGATTTTGCTCAAAATTTTTGCAAGCTGCTTAACTTTATTTAATGCAGCTTCTGTATGTAGAGTTTTATTAAAAAAATGCAATAATATACAGGAACAGCCTCTTTTCATCATTAAAAATGTTGCTACTGCAGAATCTATGCCGCCAGAAAGCAAAACAATAACCTTTGCGGAACTGCCAATAGGTAAACCCCCAATACCTTTAATTTTTTCCTTATAAATAAAAGCCTCTTTCTCGCAAATTTCCACAAAAATAGTTTTTTCAGCTTGCTTATAATCTGCTTTTTTTCCGCTCATTTTTTCTAAAAATTTTCCAACAGCTTTGTTTACTTCCAAAGATGTTAGAGGAAACTGCTTAAAGGATCTTTTTGTTTGTATTTTGAATGTTTTAATATTTTCCTTTTTTAATAACTCTAAAGCTGCTTTTTTAATTTCCTCAATATCAAGCTCTGTTCTTTTTGCAAATGCAAAATACGCAATTCCTGGCTGGATTTTTAGCAAACTTTTAAGTTCTTCTTTATTCTCAAAATTTTCTATAATAATTCTTCCATATCTTCTATAAACTTTTTTAATATAGGCTAAAGATTTTAAATTATGTATAAGTTGCTTCTCAAATCTCTCTCTATTCTTTCCTTTTAATGCAATTTCTGAATAATGCACAACAATAACATCTTCCATTAAAGAAAAAAAGAATGGAAATATTTATTAAGAAAAAATCAACAATTTTTAAATGCTGAAAATGTTAAAGGAGCAAAGAGCACAAGGTGAGTGGAATACAGTATATATGCTTATTGTCTTTGCTATTGCTGCTTTGCTTATGATTGCTTTAATTAAACCCATGTTTAGGCAATCTCAAACAATAGTAAAGCCTATTGCAACACAACCTGCTGTTACACAAAAACCCTAGCAAAATTTTATTAATTCCAAATCTCTCTTATTCTAGATGCTAGGCAAAAAAGCGCAGGTATCTGCACCATTCGAGTTAATGGTAGCAGTAATTTTGATGACTTTTGTAATTCTTGCTGGTTTATATGCAATGAATACTTTGGAAAAACAAAAATGCGAGAATGAAGTAAATAAAGAGTTGGAAGAATTAAAGGAAGCTATTGAGCTAATTGCAAAGGGAAAAGGCCAACATTTAGTAAGCTTTGAACTTCCTGGTTGTGCCCAAAGGAATACAGAAGTGAAAATTGTTACACATACAGATCCATATTTATGCAATATCCTTTGTGGTGGAAGTAAAACAGTATGCATAGTATTAACATTTGATGCTGAAGGAGTAAGCTCAATGGTTAAATGTCTCGAAATAAGTCCTTTAACACAGTTTGCTCCTGATAGCTGTGCATGTCCAGAGGATGATTATAATTTAGCTAAGGGTTGGCAAACTGGAAATATTCAGCAAGGTACTTATTTAATAACTTCTGGTTATGCGGTTGGTGGGGGTACGCCAATAGTTTGTCCCTGTATAAAAGTTGAGGGTTGATAAAATGTTGGGCTTTATTTTAAGCAAATTAAACCTCTTAATCTTAGTTACTGCAATTTTTGTAACAGTTACTTATTTTTTATTTTCTCTAAGTAATATGATGACTCAAAACCAAGCACAACTATTATTGCAAAGAATAAGCAGAGAGGCAACTACTTTGCTAACGTCAACAACCTATTGCGATAAGATTGTAATAAATATACCGGATTATTTTTCAGTAATGGGAAACAGAACATTTTATTATCTGCTCAGGATTGGTGTTGCGGATAGTGATAGAAATCCCGAAAATGGAAATTTGTTAGTTTTTTCTATAAGCAGCAAAGAAGATGTTAATACAATCCTTGCAGCAGTTTCAATTCCAACATTTGCAAGAATATATTTAGCTAAAAGAAAAAATGGTGGGTGGGATATAATAGATACTTCTGATCCCAATGTAGATTTAACAAATACTTATATTGAGTTAGATCCTCAAAAACTTTCTCCTATTAATGCCTTTACATTTATTAAAAAAGTTATTCAAGGAGAACAGCATCTCTTCATCATTCCATGCAGCAGGGCTGCTACAGAAACAACAACAGAAACCTGCGATGCAGAAATCTGGGAAGCATTTAAAGAAGGAATATGTGAAAGGCTGAAAGAGGAATACAATATTTATAAGTGTGATATACAAAACAATACAATAATAAATGAAGAAGTTAGAGAATTCCGCTGTGGTTGGGCTGAATGTAGTTGTAGCATTGAGGATGGAAAAGTGAAATGTACATGCGGATAGTTAAAAAGCTTAATAAAAAAATTAGAGGCTTTATAGGACCTATAGGAGATGATTTGCCTAGTTTAATTCCTCTAGTATTTGCATTAGTAATCTTTTTCTCAACATTAAATTATGCATTAACGCAATTCAGCCTAACAAATTATGAACTGAACAACAGGCTTGAACTTTTGAGAATTACAAAAATTCTGCGTAGTGATGGTTTGATTTCTGGCTTTGAAGATTGGAATAAAATATGCAACAGCGTACCTAGAACTGCTCTAAAATTCAGAGCAGGCATAGTTTATTTTCCTGAGCAAGAAAATGGAGGATTTTTGGATACGACCAAGCTAGAGACTTTTTTTGAAAGTGATGGAAATTCTTTTGTTTGTGCCTCTAAAAATTTTGATGGAAAAAGGAATATTGAAGAGCGCTTCAATAATGCTGCTAATGAGTATGTGGAAACTGCCTACTCTTTAATTTATCCTATTGCTTTAGAGATTAAAAAAGAAACTGGTGAAGCTGTAGTATATCCTGCACATTTGGTGATTGTAGCATGGAAGTAAAATTCCAAAAAGGTCAGGCAGCAATAACTGATGCATTATTTACTTTGCTAATTATTTCCAGCTTATGCTTGATGCTTTATTCCTTTGCTGCCACCTACGGCAGCGATATAATGACCCATTTTTTAAGGCAATACGCTGTTGATTATGCTACAGATTCATTAAGGACTTTTCTTTATTGCTCAGCTGCAAGGCAACCAGATTTGAACCTAAATGAGGATGGAGCAATTCCAGATCATACCTTGGTTTTATTAAAAGAAGCATATTTTGAAATGAAAGTTGCGCAAAATGGAGAATTTGATATTAACAGAGTAAAAACCTTTATCTCAACTTTAGAAACAATAATGCAACCTATTGCGGATCAATTTGATTATATGCTAATTTTTACTTCAACCCCCGAAGAAGGAGTATATAATAATTACTTAGCAATTATAAGAAGTGCAGAGTTTACCTGTTATAAGGATAAAAGTAAAACGGTTGAAATAGATTGTACTGCTGAAGATAGAAATGTAACTATTGAACCCATCGGCTATAAATTTCTGGTCTGTAAAGATATTAGTGATGCATCTTTGAGAAATTTTATGCTCTATGTTGGTGATTCTGCTACTGCAACTTCTCCGGTATTATTGCCGATAAGCAAAAACGATATCGGTTTTGGCTATATCACTTTAATAATTTGGCCTTCAACTCTGCTTGATGAAAATTTTCTTTCAAGTGAGGAAGGAATGAACTGCAAAACTCCTGAAGAATATGAATAAGTAACTTACTTCTTTTTCTTTTTAAATTTGTAGCCACAATATGGGCATACATATTCAATAGCAATAGGAGTTTCTTTTATGCTTTTCGCGCAATTTTTGCAGAATGCATTTCCGCATTTTGGACAATAAATAAGTTCTTTTACTGGTTTTTTACATTTAGGGCATATTTTCTTTTCCTCTTCACCTTCTAATTCTTCTAATTCGCCAAGTTCCTCTTCTTCCCCTAAACCCTCCATGCCTAATTCTTCCATTCCCTCTAAACCTTCACCCAATTCCTCAATTTTAAGCTCCTCTCCTTCAGCTTCTTTACCAATTTCAAGCTCCGGCATTTCTAAAAGCTCAGCAGCTTTTTTCTTTTTTGGTTTTTCCTCAACCTTTTCCTCAACTTTCTTTAAAACTTCTTCCTTTTCTTTCTCTAATTTTTTCTTTTCCTCTTCCAATATTTCTTTTATTTTATGCGGAGGCGCTTTAAGCTGTTCAACAACAGCCTCTGCAATTGTTTCATATTCATCTTTTTGCGGGAGTCTTTTATGTTTTCTTCTAAACTCTCTTAACTCTTTAACAGTCATTGCTCTGGCTTGTTCATATTTTTCTTTCTCTGCTGGTACTTTTTTCTTTGCTTCTAAAATTTGTTCAAAAATTTCATTAGCCATTCTCTCTTCAGTTTCAAGCTTTGCTTTCCATTTCATTTCTGCCAATATTCTTTCAACCTCTGCCTTTTTCCTTGCTGCCATTTTTTCTTCTCTTGAGATTTGCTTTTCTTCCTTACTCTCTTTCTTCCCCAATAAAAATCCAAATAAACCCTTGCCCTTCTTTTCTGCCTTTCCCTTTCTTCTATAAAATCTTCTTAGCCTTCTAGGAACATATTCTTCCTCTTCATCCATTCCATATCAACCTCAAGCGTAAGTTTAATATATCATTTAACTTTTTAATTATTCATGTTTGCATTAATTTATGATATTTTAATTTCTTTAATAGGAATTTTATATAATTCAATATTGCTAACTATACCAATATTTTTAATTTCAGTTCCTGCAGTAAAACTCAGAGATTATATAAAGAAAAGATATAATTTGGAGTGGATTTATGCAACATTTGCAACTATTTTAGTTATATGCTTAATATTGGGCTTCCTTATTTACTTTTATTTTGTAATTACGACTCCAGAAGTTTTTAATATTAAATATCCGCCCGGAGTTGAAACCAATATTTGGGAGGAATTAAGCAGAAGCATATTATTTTCTTTAGGAGTTTTAATTAGGAGAATTCTTGTGGCAATAATCTTTTCATTAATAATATTTCCATTTGCATTTGTTGGCTCTTTTGCAGTTGATATCTTTGCAAAAAAGGTTTTGCAGAATGAGTATGCAGCATTAGCATTTGCATCTTTTATTTGTTGTTTCCTATTTTTTATAATAAGTATAATTTTTGATTTTTTAATTCCTGGCTTATATTATGTATTTTTTTACCTTTAGCACTTGGGGGAAGATATAAAAATTAGAATATCATCTAATAAATTATGAATTATGCTAAAAAGCTTCTCTCAATTTTCATAATATTGCTATTCCTAAACCCATTATTTTATGCACAAATAGAGGATGAAAAAAATGAAAATTTTGAGGAAAGGGGAGAATTTTGTGAGATTTCTAAGCTTACGCAAAAAGAAGTTCAAAAATTTTTAAATATGCGCAAAGATGGAATTATGGCAGAGAATTTAATGCCAAAGGAGGTTGAGAAAGGAAAAAAACTTGCGAAAAATTCAGTATTAGTTTCTGATGAAAAATTAAGATTTGCAACGCAAATAGATTTGCCAAAGGAAACATTTAAGCCTAAAGCAGCTTCCTGGATTTTAGGAAACCAAATCCAAGGAGGCTTTTCTCTGGGATTAGTTTTAGATGATACTGTTCGTGTTGGAAGATGCAGTGAGGACTTTAGAGATGCAAATGCTTGTCCAGTTGAAGGTGGTTTATTAACTTTAAGAAATGATGGAGCGAGTTTTAAAAGCGACCTTAAAAATGCTTGGTCAGCACTAAAAGAAGCATTTACCGGAAAAAAGCAAACCACAATGACAAAAGAGGAATTAGAAAGATTTAGAGAATCCATAGAGAGTTATGGTGTTGATTTAAATGATGTTAATTTTCGCACAGTTTATAGAAAACCAAGCGAAATAATATCAAATGCAATTGAGG
>CAYLVV010000040.1:0-6347 GCA_964387215.1 uncultured archaeon | reverse complement strand
CTGAATTTCTTTTCCCTTGGTATCGAGAATACCAGCGACAATGATCTTAATCTTCTTTGTCATAAAAACCCCCTCTCTCATGTTTACTGGTAGCTTATCAGCCAACCATACATTCTTTACTAAAAGTAAAATAAAGAATAGGAAGCATTCAGCCACCCATAAAAGAAGATATTGCATCATCCCTATAAGCTAAAATTTTTGTTTTAGCAATATCTGCAATTTGTGTGAGATTTAAAGCCATAATTGCAACAATTATAGCTAAAATTACACCAAATAAAATTGTAAGCAAATATTCCATTGAAACTTGTGCTTTGCATCGCATAAATTTTCACTTTAAATTTTAAAATTATTCTGCATTCCCGAGCTGATTTAGGAAATTCTCAGTAGTTTCATTTATTTTTTCCTCAGTTGGTTGGAGAATATTGCTTAATACTATTAGCACTACTACTGCCACTAAAATAGCTCCGCCAATGAGCAGTAAATATTCTAAAGCTCCTTGAGCCTTGTTGCCTAGCATTTAAATTCACTCCACAGTCTCCATTAGGTTTTCTTGAGCTTCATTAATTTTTCCTGCAGCTTCGTTTACAGCTTCTTTTTGGCTAGAGGCCATTGTTGCAAGTATGCCAACAACTACTGCTGCAACCAAAACAGCACCGCCGATTATTAACAAATATTCTAGAGCTCCTTGGGCTTTGTTGCTTAGCATTTTTCATACCTCCTTTTTTAAATTTAGGTTATTTAGTAAATTTAAATATTTTCCTATGCTTGTTGCATATTTTCAGTTGCTTGATTCAGCTCTTTTTTTAGTTTATTTGCTAATTGCTCCTTAGATAGAGATTTAAGATAGAGGCCTACCGCAGCTGCAACAATTACTGCTGCTGAGATGATTAATAGAACTTCTAGAGCTCCTTGGGCTTTGTTGCTTAGCATTTTAAACCATTCCTCCTATTAAGAGTAAAGAAGTAATTATTCTTGAGGCATAGTAAATAATAAAAGCAAGAGCTAATATTATAGGAAAGTAAAAGAGAGTTTTTTCAATTTTATTTTCTCTCATTAAGGAAAGCATTATTGAGGAAGCTAAAGCTAAAATAAAAATATAAAATTCAAGCATAAAGCTTATTTGTTGTGATGCTGCCAGAGATTGTGCAATTATTGAAGTAGAGACTTCAAAACCTCTTGCGGAGATTGTAAATATTTTAATTAAGGAGTTTGCAACTCCAAAGATGTAAGGAGCAATTAATGCTGAAGTTGCAAATATAAACATTGCTTGCATTAAAGTTCTTGCCTTTCTTTCTCTGGAAACTCTATTTGCTTCTCTTGCATCTTCCGCAATGTCTTCTAAAATTGCTGCTAAGGGCGCACCTGCTTTTATAGAGTCTATTATAATAGTGATTGTTCTATTTACTAATTTAGAATCAACATTTTGGGAAATGCTTTTTAATGCATTTTCAAAATTCTCTCCTTCTTCAAGTTTTCTTAATGCCAACTCTAATTCTTCCTTTAATGCTCCGTATTCAGCTAATGAGGCTTCTTTTAATGCCAACTCATAAGTAGCTCCCGCTTTAAGTACATTAGCCATCTGCTTTAGGGCATCTGGCATATGGGTTTCTATTTCTTCAATTCTTCTTTTGTAACGTAAATATGGATATGAAATTGTTAAATCCAATGAAAGGATAAAGGCTAATAATGGCAATGTAATTTTTGCTGAGGCTAATACTTCTGCAATTGAAGAAGGTACTTTTAGGGAAATTAGCATAAAGTTTACTGCAAAGGCAAAAATAAATGAAATAATTATGGATAAAGCTAAATATGCGTGGGGTGAAATTTTTATTTTGGCATTTTCCAAATATTTTGCATATTTTTTGATTAAATTTTCATATTCCATATCAAACACTCGGTTGAATCATTTTTAAGTGTAATATCAATACGCAAAGGATAAAAGGCATAATTAATCCATAAAAGAGAGTTATTATCATTGGTGATAATGGCAAAACAACAAAAAACATTCTGGCTACTGGAGAATTTGCAATTGCAGAGAGTATTGCAATAAATACTGGAAGTACAATTGCAATAAAAATAAAAATTACTCCGAAGAAGTTCATTTTTTCTGCAAATTCTCTCATTTTTGCCCTATGTTCAAAAGAAACATCCGAAGCTATAGAAGTTATTACTTCAGAAAGATTACTTCCGGTACGTAATGCTCTTATTATATGAGCGCAAGAATTTTTTAATGAGCGGGATTGTGTGTAGTAAGCTAATTTTGACAAAGCTTCCTTTGTTTCTGTACCCTCTTCAATAGCAATAACAGTCCTGCTTAATTCTTCAGAAAGCACTCCATAATCTGATGTTGCTATTGTTTGTAGTGCTTTAAATAATCCAATACCTGCTCTAAGCTGGGTTGCAAGATGTCGTAATGCAAATGGTAGCTCTGCATCAATTGCTTCAGCTCTTCTAAATGCTTTAAATTTGGGATATAATAAAATTAATGCTGATGAAATTAGAAAAATTGAAATAGTTAAAAGAATACTAATAAGGAATGTTGTTGCTATAGGGATTTGAAATAAAGTTAATGTTATACTGGAGAAGAAAAATGTAATTATTGAAAGTATTGCTGCTGAAACAATTGAAATAACAAGCCATTGTGCAACACTAAATTTAATATGGGCTGAATATAAATAATAATCTAATTTTTTTACTGCTGAGAGACTGGAAAAGAATCTTAAGAGAGGCTTAAAAAACTTCTGAAAGGAAAAATAGGTTTTTCCAATAAAGGCTAAAAATTTATCTTTGGATTCTTTTAATTGTTCTAAAGCTTTAATTGTTTTTTTAGGGGGCTTTTCCGAGGTTAATAATTCTCTTAATTCTTTTAACTCTTCAGAGGGTTTTTCTCCTAAAGCTAAACCTTTTTCAGCATACTTTTTTTTCATCCTTTCTACAATAGATTCAACTTTTTTTATTTCAGCTTTGGATTCCTTTTTTGGCATTATTTACACCTTAAATACTCCTCAGCCTTTTTTGCAACTTCCGCAATATGCCTAATATTCTTCTTCTGCAATTCTTTCAGGAACTTAATCCTCTTTTTCCATTCATCCTCAATTTCTTTTTTGGTTAGTCCTGAGTGTTCTGCCAGCTTATTAATAAAAGAAATGGGTTCTTTAGTCCTTAAAATAATATCCTTTGCCGCATTTCTTTTAAATATTGTAGATGTGGAGGGTTTTTCAAAGAGAGCTCCTTTAAGCTCTGCAACTTCAGTAACTCTTCTTATAGTTCCTTTTTTTCTATCGTGAATTCTTTGCAAAACTATAATTAAATTTAAACCTGAAAGCATTATGGGCGGAACATTCATCGGTGGAGATGTAACTCTAACAATTGTTTCATCAGCAGAATTAGCGTGAATTGTTCCCATGCTACCATCATGTCCCGTATTAATTGCAGTAAAAAGTGTGAAGGCTTCTTTATGGCGTACTTCACCAACTATTATTCTATCAGGTCTCATTCTTAATGCATTTTTTGTGAGAATATCCATTGTAAGTTCTCCTTTTCCTTCTAAGCCCGGAGGCCTAGACTCAAGCCTAATCCAATGTTTAAGTGGAAGATTTAATTCTGCAATATCCTCAATTGAGATTACTCTTTCATAAGGGGGAATAAATGAAGCTAAAACATTTAGCATAGTGGTTTTTCCGCTGCCGGTGCCACCAGCAACAATAATATTTGCTGGTTTTGCTCCAATGCCTTCTACGCATAACCATAAAAATGCTGCAAGTTCTGCAGAAAGTGTATTTAAGTTTATTAAATCAATTACTGAATAAGGGTCTTTGCGGAATTTTCTTATTGTAAGTGTTGAACCTTCTACTGAAGCAGGAGCAATAGTTGCATTTACTCTGCTTCCATCTGGAAGTCTTGCATCTAATAAAGGCATCGAAATATCTACTCTTCTGCCAATATTTCGAGCAATTCTGTTTATTAAATCCTGTATTTCTTTATCATCGTAAAATTGGATATTCGTAAGCATCATCTCATATTTTCTGTGGAAAACATAAACTGGTTTTTTTGCGCCAATAACCATTATCTCTTCCAAATTATCATCCTTTATTAAATCATCAATTAAACCATAGCCTACCATTTCTCTAACAACAGCTTTTGCATAAAATTCCTTTTTTGCTTTGGGAATATTCAATTCTGGAGAATTTTCAATTATTTCCATTATTTTATCAAAATAGACATGCTTCCTTTGTTCAATATCTCTTATTCTAAAGGGAGATATTGTTATGAGCCTAGTAGCAGCTTCTTTTAAAATCTTTATAATCTCTTTCTCACTTGCAGTAGGTCTTGGCACAGGAATTTCATAGAGAAGTAAAGGTTCATTTTCAATTTTATAAATTGTAACATTTCCATATTTTTCTATTAATTTTTTCTTTTTGGGCTTTTCTTCTATAACTTTTGGAATTTCTTGAACTTCTTTAGATTCTTTTTTTAGCTTTTCAATTAACTCCTTTAGGTGAGAAGGCATAATAATAAAATAAGTGAAGGAATATTAAAATAGTTTCGTAAGCAGAAATTTCCAAGCAGGGATAAACTTAATCTTTCTTTTTATACCGTGCCAACTAAATGTTTCTTCTAGCTCGAGATCTTTTGTTACAAATAGGAGATTATTACATTTCAAAATCTTACTTGTGTGAAGGAGTGGGGCTAATTCCCTCTTTTGTGGTAGATCAGAAATATAGCTAACCTGAAGCAACATTGTAATTCTATTGCCTTGTTTTATTACAAAATCAACCTCACCAAAATTGGAGAAAAAGTAAAACACATCTATTTTATTTTGCATCTGATATTTTCTTAATTTAACTGCAATTAAGTTTTCTAAAAGCCAACCATAACTCGGAGATACTTTAAATGAAAATGCTTCAATAACTCCGTTATCTATTGCATAATACTTTGGAGGAGCTTTTAGTTGTTCTTTTACTTTCCAAGAAAACCTTCTAAGTGGAAAAAACAAAAAAGCCTCCTCTAAATAGAATAAATATTTTTTAACAGTATGAACACTTCCAATGCTGCAATAAGAAGCTAGATTTCTAAAACTTAATTGTTGCGAAAAATTTGATACTACATAATAAAAAAGATCTCTTAGCTCAGATGGATATTTAACATTGTGCCGCGCAATAACATCTTTATATAAAATTGAATTGACTAATAAGGAAAGATACTCCTTGTGGTTTAATTCCTTAACCAACGGTTCTGGATAGCCTCCTATCCTAAGATACTCATCGAGTGTTGAATTTATCTTATGTGCTGGAATGCTCTCAGGGGGTTTTTTAAATCTCCAAAGAAGAAATTCTCTGAAAGAAAAGGGGAAAATAAGTATCTCTGTGTGTCTACCAGTAAGCGCAGAAGCAAGTTCTGAGCTTAAAAGATGTGAATTGCTACCAGTAATAAATAGATTATAGTTTAAACGATATAATCGGTTTACGAATAACTCCCATTTATCTAAATTTTGAATCTCATCTAAAAAAATTGTTTTGGATTTTCCGTAAAAAGATAGAGCTGAATGTAAAACTTCATCTTTATCAAAATTAAAAATTCTTTCATCATCAAAATTTATATAGGCAAAATTATCCAGCGCATTTAACATATGTACTGCATAAAAGGATTTTCCACTTCTTCTTGGACCTAAAATTACTTTTATAAGTGGGGACCTAATATTCACTTCAACATCTCTTTTTATATACAGCTCTGACAATTTTGTTTGCAACTCTTCTTTTTGTTCCATCAAAATATCTTTTATGTGCATATATTTATCTATAGTGCACAAATTTTTAAAAAAGTGTGCATTTTAATATTATTTTGCAACAAAGTTTGGCTTTTTTGAAAGGAATATATAGGGTAAAAGTTGAGAGGGTTTATCCTTATTTTTTTCCTTAATATAAGAAATAATTCTTTCTAATGGCAAATTTTCTATTTTTTGGGTTTCTCTAAATCTAATAGCAATTTTTTTACTTTCTAATTCTTTTTTGCCAATAACAGCAATTAATGGTATCCACTCCTGCTCTGCATCTCTAATTTTCTTATTAATACTTTCATTTCTATCATCAATATCAACTCTTATATTCTCTTTTCTTAAACTTTCTGCAATCTCTTTACAATAAGAAATATAATTTTCATTTATAGGGCATAATCTTATTTGTACTGGAGAAAGCCACAATGGCAACAAAGGATGTTTTTGGTTATCTAAAATTGCCTGCTCAATTAATGCATACATAACTCTTTCTAAAGCTCCCGAAGGTGAACAATGTAAAATAATAGGATATTTTTGCTTATTATCTTTATCAGTAAATTTTATTCCATAGCGT
>CAYLVV010000039.1:0-6390 GCA_964387215.1 uncultured archaeon | reverse complement strand
TAAGATCAAATATGCCGGTGTTTCTGAGATGATTCAAAAATTTAAGATTTTATTAAAGAGAAATGATTGGAAAAAAGGCTTTGATAATATTATAGCGGAATTTTTTATTTTCGGATTATTGATAAGCATTGGAGTTTTTATTTGCACAAATTTTATTTTAGGCATTGAATTAATTTTTTCTCTTGGAGCTTCAATATTATGCTTACCTGTACCGCTAGTACTTTTATATCTTTATCATAATATGAAATTTGAATTCAAGCAAAAAGAATTGGAAAGAAAGTTGGCTGATTTGCTATTAGAGGCGAGCATTTCCTCAAAAGAAGATTTTAATAGAATGCTAAAAAGTTTTGTGGATGCTGATTTGGGAATTTTAAGCAAAGAATTCAATATCGCTTTGGAAAAGATTAATAAAGGTGCTTCTGTTGAAGATGCATTAAAGGATATTAAGCAAAGATATAATTCAAAATTTTTGAATGTAGTTATTGATTTACTTTTGCAGCAGTATTATACCGGAGCCGAAATGCAAGAGGTATTTAGAAATACCGCCGATGATATTTTTAACTCTCAGGAAATTTTAAGAGAAAGAAAATCGGCATTAATAATAGAAAAATATACAATACTTTTTGCTGGCTCAGCAATTGTACCTTTTGTTTTAGCACTAATAACAAATTTTGTAAAAAGTATTGGGAATTCTTTTTTGTTCAGTACGGAGTTATTAGATACTGCAGTATTCAGCACACAAATTTATATTATTGAGTATGCAATTTTAGCCTCAATATTTGTCGCATTTATTGAAGGAAACCCAAAGAGATTTATTCTTTACTGCTTAGCATTAATTCCTCTAAGTTTAATAATTTTTAATTTTGCACCACTAGTAATGTAATTAATAAAAACGCAATAAAGGAAAGGTTTAAATAGCAAAAACTCACAAATTTTTTTAGGAAGGAATATTTAAGGAGGTTTGGAAATATGGCAAAAAAAAGAATTACATTTATATTTACTCCTGACGAAATTTTTGGAGCATTAGAAGAGATTCCTACATCTATATTAAGTGACCCTGAGAAAAGAAAAATAAGAAGGCGGATATCGCTTCACGCTTCTAAAAATTTGCCTGCAAATGAGCTAAAAAATATAGCGGAAAGAGCAGTAAATGCTCTTAGTATTAATCAGGCAACCAAGGATCAACTGCTTCAAAAGATAAACAGAATGAGAATAAGAGGAAATACAAGTTTTGAAACATTTTGGAGAAATATTTACAATGCTGGACTGCCTTTGCTTAACCAACGCCAATTAATAGATTTTATGTTTAGATTTGAGAACGGACTTCTTGGTAGTGCAAATATTAGAAGAATAATTCAAAATTCAAGAAACATTAGACGTGATTATAAACTAAATTCACCAGAGCTCCAAGCAATTATAATATCACATCCAACTCTTAGAGAAAGAAAAAAGAGAGAGAAAGTTCTCAAAAAACTGTTTAGCAGAGCTAGCACAAAAGTGGTTGAAGAGATAGTAGAGCGTATTTTGGAAAGAAGGGTAAAATGGCATGGACGAGAAACTCTCACTATCCATGTAGATCTTGGTAGTAGGGAGAGGCAAGCAATGGGTGCAGAAAAGGAAGAAATGAAAAGATTTTTTAGAGGGGTATCCAAGCTTGCTGATAAAAAAGCCTTTTTTAGAACTCATAGAAGGAGAAGAAGATGATAGGGTTGGCCAGAAGAAGACCTCAGAGACGACCAAAAAAACGTAAACAAGAACCATCAGTTAAAACTTATGAAATTACCCACGAAGGAAAAAAAGTGCTTGTAATCGAAAAAGAAGCGCAACCAATCCTGTTAAGAGAAAAAAGAAAAATCGGTGTAGAAAGGATTAATGAGGTTGTTGAATTAAGTCAAGATGCCCAAGCTTTATCCGAAAGAGAGGGTAGATTGCAACGAGTAGATAGAAGTAGAGAGGGTGTTGTGGAAAAATTCTCAAGAGCAGCTGATAGTTTAAATTTAGAGGAAATACAAAAGAAGGTTAATTCTATACGTACAATGATTGCTGGAATGGAAATGAGGAAAAAATATGGTGTTGCAATGGAGGGAAAAAAAGAGCCTTTGCTGCTGCATCTTATAAAAATGCCTCTTAAAATCCCATATGCAATTGCCACACTAATACCTGGGTTTATAGCTGGTGGCCCTAAGGAAGCTTTAGCTAGAAAAAGATATTTTGGTGTTGCTAAACCTGGAAAAAAAGAAATTGAAGCCATTGATAGGGAAATTGAAAATTGGAAAATAATGCTAAATGTTTATGAAAGAGAGCTAAAAATTGCAGAAGCTATGCATAAAGCGCGGAAGTTTGTAGGAAAAGTTCCGGATGAAATTTTTAAAGAGGCTGCAGAGAACTTACCGAGAGAGCTATTAAAATTTACGGAAGCTGAAAAAGAATTTATTAAAAATTTTAAAACAGCTCTTGAGCAGGAAGCAAAAGCAACCAGCCCTGAACATATAGAAATTGCAGAAAGATTTTACCAAAGAGCAAATGCATACAGAAATATTTTAAACCAACAATATGGAAGAATTGCAGTAATCATCTCCAATCTGCTTAGAGCAATTCAAACCCAAGGAGCTAGTGCTTAATCCTCTCTAAATTTCTATAATAGATTGCTGTAATTAGGCTGAGCATTAAAAGGAGATAAATTATAAAACTAATTTTATTTTCCGGTAATGAAGGTAGATTAGCTAATAAACCTCCTGCTGCTGGTTGCTGGCTCATTATTAGGAAATTTGTATTTGGCTGTGCGGTAGGGTTTCCATCTTTATCTGCCTTAAATTCCAAACCAGCTCTTCGGAATGCTTCTATTAGCGGAATTAATTGAGAATTTTCTGCATACCACATTCCTGTTTTAGGATCGTAGTAAAAGCTTCCATGCCTGCCTTGCATGGAGGTTATTACATTTGGTACACCATTATAAGTAAGTATGGGCTTTCCGTTTTCAAATGAAAATTTCAAATCATGGGTTTTTCCATCTGCAGTATATATTTTTACTCCTTCCGGAGTATCCTCTACTCTGCTTATTGCAGCATCATATACTTGGCCTGTTTCTTTATCTATAACCCTTATTCTATTTATACATTCGCCGTCAGGAGTTAGTTCTGTATAGAAAATTATTGTTTGCTTATCTGTATCAAATATCTGGAATGGTCCCATGTGCTGCAATGATTTTGTAAATTGTTCAGCTTTGTGTGTAAGTCTTTCCGACCTAGGATCCCCTATAACAGAAAAATCTATTGCATATTCCTCACAATCAGTTTCCGGATTCTTAAAGTTTGTAAGTTTTGATTTCATATTTACAATTTCACTACCATGAAGCTTACCTTCCTCGTGGTGTTTAAGCCATACAAGAAGCTGATTTGTTTTTGGCTTATAAATAATTACTCCATTTTCAAATTGTAAAGATAACATTTTTCCGGCATAGAAAGGCTTTTTCTTTTCTTCCAGAATGTTTACATCCAGCAAACCATTAATAAAAATCTTTGTGGCTTTTCCTCTAAATATCATTCTTGGAGTGCCTTCAGCAACAATTCTTTTTTGATCGGGCAAAAACTTAATCTGATTATAGTAGTTTGTTACCAAACTTTGCAATTTTCCAAAGGCTAATGCCAAATTATCAGAATCTAAGGATAAGCCTGTTTGCTGCTCAACAGCATCCTTGATGCAGTCTAAAACATCGCTATCCTTTACAAACACATTTCCGCGAATATCAATTTCAAATAACTCGTTTACATCATCTAAAGAAATTTTGCCAATAGTTTGCGGAATTTCTAATGCAGGTATTTTTCCATTTAAGCTGCTTAACCTTGTATGGTCCTCTTTTTGCAGAATTTCTTTTCCATTAAGCTTAATTGTGCCCTCTTTATTGCTAACCTCTATATTGAACTCCTTTCCTTTTGCATCCTTTCCCTTCATTATATATTCGGATTTAGTATCATAGTATGACTTGCTCATTTCAAAACCAGGTTGTAGCCATAAATAAAATATTCTCAATGCTGATAATGTGCCGCTAGGCTGCGCTAAAGAAATAGATGCTTGCACTATGCCGCTATATTTTGCTTTTTTAATAAAATTCTTGAAATATTTATCCATTTTTTCCATTGATTTTCCCAAAGAGGAATTTTTATCGAATGCTGCTCCTTGTAAAAATGCCGAAACCTTCTCAGCTCCTTCAGCAACTTTCCTGTTTAATTCTTTCTTTGCTCTCTCAGCATCTGTTTCCTTTGTTAGAGGCGGTTTTCTGAAGAAATGAATATAGTAGCCCTCTTCAGTATCAATGCAGCCCTGGAGCTGCGGAGCAACAGCAAGTTGCGTTAAAAGTGAATAAAAGATTCCAGGCCAACCTAGAGAGTAATATATCACGTTTTCTTGTAATGCTAATACTCCTCCTACTGCTTTCCCTAAATTTACACCAAATATAGCCGGTATTGTAGGAGGTATTCCTATGCCAGGAGCGATCTTTAAATTTTTAACTTTATCAGTACAAGTTTCTTTATTTTTGATTGCTTCTTCTAAATCAATATTTTTGCCTTCATCGCTGCGCATATTCATATGGTGCGCAAACGCGACCAAAAGCTCTCCTAACTTTTTCTCATTTGCTAATGTCTCTTCTTGGATATAAGCCAAAACATTTTGAGGAGCCTTAAATCCTATATTAAATCTTCTCATTTCAGGTGCATTAATTGTTATTGTGCAGCCAGAACACTCGGTAGGTGTTTGCAAATAAAACAGCAAATTTTTCACAATATCCCTTCTTCCTTGGCCGGTTACATAATAATAAGTTTCTTTTAAAGAGCTATCAGTTGCAGAAGCCCATGCATCCAAAATCCATTTCCAAGCAGGCAAATAATTTATTACTCTCAAAAATAAATCTCCTTGATCAGAACCTCTACCACCGCCGAAAAATTCTAAAAATGCATCTTCATAGAGTTTTCCCCTTCCTAAATATAATTCTAAAGAGGTCCATTCCTCCGGCAGCATATAAAATGATGCTTCTTTATATCCAAAACCTCTACGCGCCCACCAATAAGCAAATGGTGCAACAGTTAATGTTATTGCTGTTTTTGGTTTAGATAGATAGCTCCAAAGCAGATTAGTTTCTTGGGCAAACAGTTTATCCAATAATGAGGACCATCTTCTGCTTACATAACCTTGCTCTGTTAACACATGTCTCAAATATTCTGCATTTCTTGGAGCATAATTAAACATCCTCTTTACAGCATAACTCTCTGTAAGAGTATTTGCAAAATCTTCTGAAGTTAATGCACCTACTTTGCGCCAGCCTTCTCCTTCATAAACCTTCAAATAAGCTCCTGCCTTTTCTTTAATTATTGGTGCTGTGCTACTGCTTATAGGAATAACTCTGCCATCTTCAAGCTGCACCATTAGCTTTCTTGATTTAGCCTGCTCGATTAGGCTATCTAAATCACTCAACGGAAATGTTTTTGCCTGCCCTTTTGGAACCATTTCATAAAGTACTAAATCTCCTGTATCAGTAACTTCTAAGCCGGATTTCCACCATTTACCATATTCATCATCTATAAAAGGCTTATATATATGAACATCAGCCCATGTAGAATCAGCACCAACGCTAACTATATTATCAGTACCTTTTACTTTTACTCCTTTATTAATAAATCCAAATTCGGCCTTTCTAAAGAAATACTCTGGAAGGTCCAAATCAGCCATATCATCCACATTTTGCATTAATTTTGCAATCGTTCTTCCGTAATCAACTCTGGCTGCTGCTTGCTTTGCTCTCCTTGCAACTGGATCTGCAATTTTTGCAGCTTCCGCAAGCATTTTTTGATAACGCAATTGAGCCAAATCTGCTAAATTTTTAGTATTTTTCAAAAATCCTTCCAATGTTCCAATATAATCTGCAACCGCTCTTCTTAATTTTGGATTTTTAATCTGCCCCAAAATACCATCATCCGCTAACCATTTCCCTACCTGCATTTTAAAGCTTCCACCTTTAATAAAGAAATAGCCTGAACTTCCACCGTGGCCAACCAATGCAGCATATTTAAATTGCTCTATTTCAGGGTATTTTTTAGTAAGTCTACTTAATTTAGATATACGCCATTTTCCTATTATTGATTCTGGATTTCTTAGGAGAGCATCCAACTTCTTAAGGGTTTTTACTCTGGTTGCTCCTAAAGGAAGCCAAGCCTCAAAAGTAGTTTTTATTCCTGTCCATAATCTTTTACCTACGCCCCAAAAGGTAGGACCAACTAAGCTTGCCACCATTTCTGTTGAAAAGAATGCATTAAAATATTTGTCAAATAAAGAGTAAATACTAATTGTAGTATGCTTATCGCTCATTGTTTCCATTTTTGCGGAGAATGTTTCTGC
>CAYLVV010000038.1:0-6552 GCA_964387215.1 uncultured archaeon | reverse complement strand
AGCATTAGCGGTATTATTTTCCAAAGAAAAAAGGATTGTAGTATGCGATTGCGATGTTGATTGCCCGAATTTGGGATTGATGCTCGGGGCAGAATACAAAGAAAAAATACCTTTAACAACTTCGGAAAAGGCATACATTAATAACAACTGTAATAACTGCGGAAAGTGTGTAGAGGCTTGCATATTCGGAGCTATAGAAAAAGTCAACGGAAAAATAACCATAAATAAATTTTTATGTGAAGGTTGCGGAGCTTGTAGCTTTTTATGCGAGAGAAATGCAATTAGCTTTAAGCCTGTCCAGAACGGAAAAATTTTGGTAGGCAAAACAAGTTACGGATTTCCCATAGTTAGCGGATCTCTGAATATTGGAGAAGCGGGCTCCGGAAAAATAGTTGATTCCACAAAGCAAAAGGCATTAGAGCTTAAGGAAAAGGAAAAATGCAGTTTGTTATTGAACGATGCTGCAGCAGGAATAAGCTGCAGCGTAATTGCCTCAATAAAAGGTAGCAACTTTGTTGTTGCAGTTGTTGAGCCCACTCCAGCATCTTTTAGAGATTTGGAGAGGGTTTTAAAGGTTGTACAGCATTTTTCCATCCCTTATAAAATTGTAATAAATAAATGGGATTTAAATAAAGATTTAAGCGAAAAAATTGAATCTTATTTTAGGGCTGAACCGCTCGGAAAAATTCCTTATAGCAGGGAAATTATTAACGCAATAGTTAATCTTGATGCAAAGAGTTTAGCTAAGCATAAAGAAATAATTGAAATATACTGCAGCATTAAAAATCTACTTGGAATTTGATTTTAATGTTAGCACCGAGACTTTCAATTTTTTATACTTTCTTTTATATGCGCGAAGTTTTGCTTTTAAAAAGGCAATAGTTTCTCTGTTTGCATTTTTGCTTTCAAGTTCAGAAATAAGCCACTTAAGTTCTTTAATTAAGTATTCTAAAGCAGCAATTTCAGTTTCTAATGCTTTAATCTTCTTTTTAAGTTTTGATTTTTCAGAGACCATTAACCTATAAAGAAAGATTTATATTTAAATACCTTCAATTCCTTTTAGAAAATATTAGAAACAGATTTTAGGAGGTACTTATTATGGAGGTATTGGGAATTGTAATTGCAGCTGCCTTGCTTGGAATTGCATTTTGTGTTTATAATGCATTAAATATTTTGAAAGCTCCTGCAGGAGACAAAAAGATGCAGGAAATAAGTAATTTTATAAGAGAGGGGGCAATGGCTTATTTAAAAAGGCAATATAAAATTCTTGCAATATTTGTTATTGTTGTTGCTGCAATACTCTTTTACTTTATAAGTTTTCCAACCGCTGTTTCTTTTGTTATTGGCGCTTTGTGCTCAGCTTTAGCTGGTTTTTTGGGAATGAATATTGCAACTTTAGCAAATGTAAGAACAACCAATGCAGCTAAAAAAGGAATGAAAGAGGCACTAAATATTTCTTTCTCTAGCGGCTTGGTTATGGCGATGTTTGCAAGCTGTATTGCTTTATTAGCAATAGTTTCATTAATGACTTTGTTTAGGCATTGCGATTTAGGTTTTACTGTTGCTGAAATATTCGGCTTTAGTTTTGGCGCAAGTAGTGTAGCATTATTTGCAAGAGTCGGCGGAGGCATTTACACTAAAGCTGCAGATGTTGGAGCTGATTTGGTTGGCAAAGTAGAAAAGCACATTCCTGAAGATGATCCGAGAAATCCAGCAGTAATTGCAGATAATGTAGGAGATAATGTTGGTGATGTTGCCGGCATGGGTGCAGATTTATTTGAAAGTTACGTAGGCGCGATAATAAGCAGTATGGCTATCGGCTGGGCCGCATTCGATATTAATGGAATAAATTTTCCTTTATTATTAGCGGCCATTGGCGTTATTGCTTCAATTATTGCAGCATTCTTTGTTAAAAATTCTAAAGAACCGCATTCTGGATTTATAAAGGGCCTAATCTATTCTTCAATAATAGTTGCAATTGTAAGCTTTGCTGTACTGCCGATGTTTTTTTCGGAGTGGCTTAATATTTTTATAGTAGTTTTGACAGGTTTGGTTGTCGGCATATTAATAGGTTGGAATACTGACAGATATACTTCTGAAAAGGAAAAATATGCAAAGCAGATAGCTGAAGCATCAAAAAGCGGGGTTGCAACTACTATTCTCAAAGGGTTTGTTGTTGGGATGAGAAGCACAAGAAATACTTTGCTGATATTGGCAGTAGGAATATTTTTGGCATATTATTTCGGGAATCTTTACGGCATAGCGTTGGCTGGAGTTGCAATGTTAAGCACTTTAGGAATTTCACTAGCAATTGATGCATTTGGCCCTGTTGTTGATAATGCTGGAGGCATTGCAGAAATGAGTTCCCAGCCGAAAGAAGTAAGAAAGATAACGGATGCTTTGGATGCAGCTGGAAATACTACTGCAGCAATGGGCAAGGGCTTTGCGATAGGAAGTGCTGCATTAACAGCAATGGCATTGTTTGCAGTATATACAATGAAGGCTGATTTGGCTGCAATAAATGTTGCAAATGCTAATGTTTTGATAGGTGTTTTAATTGGAGCAATGTTACCTTTCTATTTCAGCAGCCTAACAATAAATGCCGTAGAGAGGGCAGCATTTGCAATGGTTGAGGAAGTAAGAAGGCAGTTCCGAGAAATAAAAGGCTTGCTGCAAGGAAAGGCAAAACCGGATTATGCCAGGTGTGTTGAGATAAGCACAAATAATGCCTTAAAGGCGATGATTGCTCCTGGATTATTGGCAATTATTGCCCCAATACTTATAGGATTTTTAATAGGAAAAGAAGCATTAGGCGGCCTATTAGTTGGTTCTTTGGCTACTGGCGTTTGCTTGGCTGTGATGTTAAGTAATTCAGGAGGCGCTTGGGATAATGCAAAGAAGCTTTTGGAGCAAAATAAGGAAGATAGCGAAGAATGGCATAAAAGGCATGATGCTACTGTCATAGCCGATACAGTAGGAGATCCATTCAAAGATACTTCGGGGCCTAGTCTTAATATATTAATTAAGCTAATGAGCATAGTTGCATTGATATTTGCGCCGTTAATAGGTGCTGGATTGATATAATGGTTGGAGAGAAAATTAGGGCAGTGTTATTTGATTTAGATAATACTTTGATAGACTTTTCAAATATGAAGAGGGAATGCTGCAGGGCAGCTATAGCTGCGATGATCGATGCAGGTTTGCCTCTAAGCGAAGAAGAAGCTATGAAGAGGCTGTTCAGTTTATATAAGGTTTATGGCATTGAACATAAGCAGATATTTCAAAAATTTTTAAGGAAAATTATGGGAAAAATAGATTACAGAATTTTAGCCAAGGGCATAGCTGCCTATAGGAGAAGGCAATCTGGCATTTTAAGCCTTTATCCGCATGTTAGGAGTACATTGCTGAAATTAAAGGCAATGGGATTAAAGTTGGCTATTGTAAGCGATGCTCCGAGGCTTAATGCATGGCTGCGTTTAGCTGAAATGGATTTAGTTGAGTATTTTGATGTTGTTATTACTGCTGGAGATGTAAAAAAGAAAAAACCCCACGGCTTACCTTTTAAATCAGCTTTAAAGAAGTTAGGCTTAAAAGCAGATGAGGTGCTTTTTGTTGGTGACAATCCTCAAAAGGATATTGCCGGAGCTAAAAAATTAGGCATTAAAAGTTGTTTGGCAAAATACGGGCAGGTATTTAAAGGTAAGGCTAAGGCGGATTTCGAGCTTAATGATATTGCAGAATTGCTTCCAATAGTGAAAAGATTAAATAGTAGTTAATGCTTTTCTATTTTGGTGATGCAAATGGTTGTTAGGGTTGTGGAGGTTATCGGCTCAAGTAATGAAAGCTGGGAGGATGCAGCAAAAAATGCATTAGAAAAATTTGCGGATAAAAAGGTTGTTGGTTTGGATATTGTTCATATGACAGCAAATGTAGAAAACGGAAAAATAGCAAAATATAAAACTACTATAAAGTTGGCTGTATTGGAAGAATAAAAATTAAAATTTTTTAGAAGAATTGCTTTATATGTTTGTTTTTAGCGAGAGGCAGCTGGCAATTTACAGCTTGGTGGTTTTATTTTTGGGCCTTGCTATAGGCTTTGCGATAGGCTCTTTTTCAACCGCAGAACTCATAAGCTATGAATCTTTGCCTGCTGGAAGTTTTTCTGCGGAAATAAAGCTTGCGGCAGTTACTTCTGCTGGAGAAGGAATGCTCAGTTTGGCGGAGGTTGAGGTTAAAGACGGCAAAGGAAGAGTGTTGTTTGCGATGAATCCTTTTGTCGAGCCAGACACGCAGCTAAGCGCTGAAACTGCAGCTTTAGTAGCGCAGAAGTTTGCACATAAAAGTCTGAAAAATAAAGATGTTATTTATTCAATAAAAGCGGAAAATGTGCAGCTTGTTGGCGGTCCTTCAGCAGGTGCTGCATTAACGGCTGCAACAATTGCTGCAATTCTACATAAAAATGTAAGAAAGGATGTTATAATAACCGGTACTATTAATAAAGACGGTTCTATCGGCAAAGTAGGAGGCATATTGGAAAAGGCTCAGGCAGCTGCAAAGGCTGGCATTAAAATATTTTTAGTTCCTAAAGGCCAGGGAAAAATCACAATTTATGAAAAGAAGGTTGAGGAAAAGCGCGGCCCAGGCTTTATTTTTCAAACAATAGAATACGTTCCTAAAGAAGTTGATCTTAATAAGCTGATGTACGAGCAGCATAAGATGCAGGTAATAGAGGTTTCAAATATTAAAGAGGCATTAAAATATATACTAACTTCTTAATTAGCTTATAAAAATTTTGAAATTAGTTTCTTTGTTTTTCTTTCCGCCTTATAGCCTTTTTCGGCAATTTTAATGGCTAGCTCTTTCGCAAAATAATTTGGCAAATTCTCCCTAAAACCGTTTCTTTTCGCAATTTTGATTATTTTGTCCGATAAGCTTTGTTTTTTGTCAAGCATATCTGCGATAGGTTTAAGCAATACCTTCATCTCTTTTGGAGTGGATTTTTTCGCAAGAAAATAAAATCTTTTAACGTAAGAATAAATTTTAGTATTTGAAAATCCTTCTAATGCTGAGTAATATTGTAGGAAATTTCTTACATGCGTATGCGGGGGAATATGCAAAACATTCCCTTCAATTTTAAAAGGCTCCTCTAAGCCAATGTCTGATGGAACAACTTCTAGCATACCGTGCTGGACTCTGTGAAGAATAAAATTTAGTGAAACTGTTATAGCCATAATATTATCTAAAAAATTCATGTCCATTCCTCTTTGTTCGAGAGTGTCGTGTTTGTTAATTCTCACAGGCCCCCAATAAATTTCTAAAATGCTATTATAATCTTTCATATGTTGCATTAAATTGTTTTTTTTCATCAGCCTTTTCCAGAATTGGACTCTTTTTTTGATTGAAAATTTTAAATCAGCCAAAGTTTGTTTGTAAGGAGGCAGCGAACCTATTAAAGGCATTTCTGCGTAGAGGCCTTTATTAAATTTTAATTTTTTACCGCCCCTGTACCAAAAAACCCTGCTATCTTTTCCGTAATATTTTCCTTGGTAGTATGGCGAAGAAGCCATCAGGCAGCACAATGCTGGATCTAATGCGATTAAAAGATTGTATGCATTAAGAAGCATTCTTTTAAGCTTTGAATCGATTAAAAGTTTTAGTTCCAATTTTTCTTTGTCCAATACGCCGCGAGGCATTGTGTAGTGAAAATGAAAACCGAAATTCTTTCCCGCAATTTCAAATTTTTCTTTGAATATTATTTTTTTAATAAAGTACTGCCCCTCTTTTCGCATTTTTGGTTTAAAGTTTCCTGGATAGCAGCCAATTTGCAATAAATAAATATTATTTTTTTCTGAAATCTCTTTTAATGCATCATAGCTTATAAATAGTCTTTCCAATGTATCAACAGGGTCTTTTTCAGGATAATTATTTATTTCAACCATATTGTAGCTTACTTCTTTTTGTATTTTTGCCTTTGGGAATTCTTTTTTGACGAGTTGGATTATTCTGTCCGCTTTAAAGCTTACGCTGCCGTCGTTTTTTAGTAGGCAAAATTCTAGCTCTAGACCGGATTTGAAATTTTTAAGAATTCTCTGCATTTATTTTCACTGTTCTTCTTTTAACGCTTTAAATGGCCTATCTTTTACTTTTCCCAAAATGTTCT
This sequence comes from uncultured archaeon, assembly GCA_964387215.1. GTDB lineage: Archaea > Iainarchaeota > Iainarchaeia > Iainarchaeales > CAYLVV01 > CAYLVV01. Next base: position 392 of record CAYLVV010000038.1, on the reverse strand, counting down.
TTTCTATACCGAAGTTTATTTCTTTGTTCGGTTTTATAATAAACGCCTTCCAGCTTAGGCCAAAATTGTATGCGCATAGCGCTCTTCTGTGTCCATCTAATAAAATCATTTTCTTGCTTTCCGGTTTTTCCAAAACAATTATTGGAGTACTATAACCGTGTGTTATTGCTGTTGAAATGCGCCTTATTTTTAAATCAGCCGTTGCTTCTATTTCCTCTCCTTGGTAAGTATAGAATATCTCGCCAATCTCATCTTTGCTTAGTATTCTTTCTTCTATATAAAATTTGATATCAGGGTAAATATTGTTGTAATATTTAATTAGTTGGTCTAAGAGCTTTTTTTCTTCTTCCAGTGTTATGAGTGTTGTCATAATCTGCAAAAAGGCTTTTTCT
>CAYLVV010000037.1:0-6792 GCA_964387215.1 uncultured archaeon | reverse complement strand
GAAAAGTGAAGAATTCATTTAAAATTATTCTGCAGTTGATTTTTTAATGGAAGAAAGCGAGGCAATTTTTAAAAAGAGGCTAAAAGAGTTAGCAAAATATAAAGGAACAGGAACACAGTTAATTTCTCTATACATACCTCCAGGTACGGACAGAGGCAGTGTAATGGATCAACTAAATCAAGAAATAAGCCAAAGTTCAAATATAAAAAGTCCGCAAACAAGAAAAAATGTTCAGGCAGCATTACATAAAATTGTTGCATTTTTGAAGAGAATTAATTTTAGGCTTCCTAAAAATGGCTTAGTGGTGTTTTGTGGAAATATAAGCGGCATTCCTGGAAAAAGTGATGTTAGGTTGTTTGCATTAGAGCCTATAAAGGAATTGAAGGTTAAGTTATATTGGTGTGATAGCAAATTCCATCTAGACCCGTTGCTTGAGATGATAAAGCCTACTGAGTTTTATGGATTAATAACTATTGATAAAAAAGAGGCGACAATTGCATTGCTTAAAGGAAAGCAGTATGAAATTTTAGGGAAATACACTTCTGGCGTTTCAGGAAAAATTAGGGCTGGTGGTCAATCAGCACAAAGGTTTGCAAGATTAAGAGAGGAGGCAGAACATGATTTTTATAAGAGGGTTTCGGAGCATGCAAATAAGGCATTTTTACAGCATTTAAATAAGCTCAAAGGTATAATTATAGGGGGCCCTGGAGCAACAAAAAATGAATTTTTAGGAGAAAATCTATTGGATCATAGATTAAGGAAATTAATTATTGGTACTATTGATACTGCTTATACTGATGAATCTGGCATTAGAGAATTAATTTTTAAATCAACAGAATTATTAAAAGACACAGCATTAATGCATGAGAAAAGATTATTACAGAAATTTTTTGAAGAGGTTGCAAAAGATGGTTTGGCTGTTTATGGTAGAAATGATGTAGAGAAGGCATTAGAGCAAGGAAAAATTGCAACATTAATTATTTCAGAGGAACTAAATTTAAGAGTGTTAAAGCTAATATGTGAAAATTGCAATTTTGAAAAGGAAATTATTATTGAGGAGGGAAAAGAAATTGATATTAGAAGCATCGAATGTGAAAAATGCAAGCAAAAGAAATTTGAAATAATAGAGGATTTAAGTTATGTGGAATATTTAAGTGAAAAGGCAAAGTTGTTTGGCACAAAAGTTGAACTGGTTTCTGGTGAAACTGATGAAGGAAAACAATTTTTAGAAGGCTTTGGCGGCATTGGGGGTTTGTTGCGCTATAAGTGAATAATATGCTGTTTTCAACAAAATTTGAAGGTATTGGAGGAAAAATAAAGCAAAGATATGCTGATTTTATTGTTGAAGAATTAAGTAAATGGCATAAATGCAAAGTTGAATTTTTTTTAGAAGAGAGAAAGAAAAAGTTGAAGATTAATAAAAAGCTATATGAGAAAAGGCCAAAAGGAAAAGAATATTTAATCTTAGAAATGGAGAAGGTAAATTTAGAAACCGCTACAGCAATTAAAAAATTAAGCAGAGGGTTGCAAATAAGTAGGAAAAGAATTGGCTTTGCTGGAATGAAGGATAAAAGGGCTATAACATCACAACTTATAAGTATTTGGGATCTTCCGTTAGAGAGATTAAGAGAATTTAAAGAAAGAAGTATTTTTCTTAAGCCGGTAATGTATTCTTCACAAAGAATTGAGTTAGGAGATTTATGGAGAAATAGATTTATTGTTACCATCAGGGATATTAAGCTGAACAGAAAAGAGATAAGAAAAAGGTGGCAAAAAGCTGAAAAAGAATTAAAAAAAGGCATCGCAAATTATTTCGGCTTACAACGATTTGGAGGCGCAAGACAAATAAGCCATAAAGTTGGGAAAGAACTATTAAAGAACAATTTTGAAAAAGCTGTGTGGATTTTATTAGCTGAGAGCTCTGAAATTGAGAAAGAAAAAGTAAGGGCTGCTAGAGAAAAATTAGCTAAAGAAAAAGATTTTAGAAAAGCATTGAGCTATTTTCCTAAAGAATGCAATATAGAATTAGCAATATTAAATTATTTGGTAAAGAATGAAAATGATTTTATTGGTGCTTTGAGGGTTTTGCCAAGGCACATCCTTTATTTATTTACTCACGCATATCAGAGCTATTTATTCAATAAAATTCTCGATAAAAGAATTTCAACTATCGGTTTAGAGGCAGTAGAAGGAGATATTCTGCAGAACGGAATTCCTACTGCTGCGTTATTTGGCTATAATGTAAAATTAGCAAAAGGCATTCCCGGAAAAATAGAAAGAGAAGTTTTGCAGGAGGAAAATATTAAGCTGGAGGACTTTCATAATAAAAAAATGCCTGAAATAAGTTCTAAAGGGTCAAGAAGAATAATAAAGATGGTGCCTTACAACTTAAAACTTTTAGAAATTAGTAAAGACGAATTTAATGAGGGAAAGCTGAAAATAAAAATTGAATTTGAATTAGATAAAGGTTGTTATGCAACAATTTTATTAAGAGAAATAACTAAATGTGAAATATGAAAGGAAGACAACAGAAAGGTGTAAAAAATATTTGTTTCTTGCTCTTAAATATTTAGGTGCATAAAATGCAGGAATTTATTTTTTATATATCAACTTTGCTTTTGGGAATAATCTTGGTTGGGTTTTTTAGGAAGATATTTTTAGAGAGGGGAATTGTTGGAATTGATATAAATAAAAAAGATAAGCCATTAGTTGCGGAAAGTTTGGGCATGGCAATACTTGCAAATATCATCATCGGAATTATAATACTAAGCGATATTTCAATTAAGCTCAGATTTTTATTTTTGGGCACGGTTGCATTTTTTGCAATTTTTGGTTGTATGGATGACATAAGGCCAAAATTTAGAAGTAGGCAGATTTCTTGGGTAAAGAGGGCTGCTATAGTTGCAGTAGGAAGTTTAGCATTAGCATATTTTTATCGCTCTGAATTAGGAATAAATTTTTTCGGGACATTTACAACAATTTTTATTGCTATTTATATCGCATCTTTAGCCTCATTGCAAAATACCTTTGCAGGATTAAACGGATGGGAAGTTGGTTCTGGATTTATAATAAGTATTTTTGTCTCTTTCTTACTTTGGAATACTCCACTTAAATATCTAGCGCTTCTACTTAATGCAAGCATATTGGCATTATTAGCTTTTAATGTATATCCCGCAAAAGTTTTTCCTGGAGATAGCGGCACATTACTTATTGGAAGCGGAATTGCAAGTTTATTAGTTCTTTCAAACAATCCTAAACTTTTATTAATTGGAGCACTATTTTATATTCCGCATGCAATTGATTTCTTTATTTTAAAATTAATCACAAATCCCAAAGACCCTTCTCAGGAGAAAGAAAAACCTTATTCCCTAACAGCCGACGGAAAAATTTCAATTCCAAATTATAAAGGAAGAACAAAATATGACTTTGCAAAATTATTGCTAAAGATTTTTGGCCCTCAAAAAGAATACATTCTTGTGTTAATAATATGGATTATAGTTTTTTTGAATTGTTTAATTATGCTTGCTCTCTTTGGATATTGAATATTAAAGAGAGCAATACAGGAAATATTAGCCGAGAAAATGTGAAAATTACTAATGCTGCTCCTATTATTGATGCTTTAAGATTTAATGTTCTAAAGAAATAGAAACAGATAATCTCTAATAAGCCAATGCCTCTAGGCAAAAATGGAATTCTCTCTAAAATACTTATTAATGCTGCAGCATAGATTAAAATATTAATTTTTAACAGTAAGCCAACGCTATAAAAAGAAAAAACTAAAGATAACAACTCAAAAATCCATGAAATTGTTGAAAGGAAAAAAATAATTAAAATTAAACTATTTGCAGAATTTTTTAAATAATCTGTATAAAAGAGGAAGTATTCGCTTAATTTTTTTAGAAAGTTTAAATATTTTATTTCAGAAAGTGAAAGAAATAATTTTGATATCTTATAGCCTAAAAATGGAATTAAAGGTAAAAGAAATAAAAGTGTAGCCAAAAAAATTACAAACAATCCTGCTAAAATCCAAAAAAAATAATTTGAGTTTAATAAAGGTTGTGAAAAGAATATCGCAAGTAAAAGAATTATCAAAAATTTTGAGCCTTTAACAAGCATTGAAGCACCTACAGAATCTTTAATACTTACACCTGATTTTTTAAGTTGTAAAACCCTTAATGCTTCCACTCCTAATTGCACAGGAGTAAAGGAACCAACAATGGATGAAAAACCGATATTGAACAATTTTCCAAAGCTCAATTTATATTTGCTTTTTATTAATAAACTCCATGCAAATATCCACATTATTATTGAAATGAGATATGATAAGACTGCAAAAAATAAAAAATAGAAATTTGCATTTAGTAATTTTTCAAAAGAATTTGTGAAAAATGAGAATAGGAACAAAAACGCAAATATTATTAGAAAATTCCTCAATAGCTTAAACATACAAATCATTTTAATTTCTCTAAATTTTTATTCACCGCACCAATTATATTATCTGTATTCGGAAATATTGCCTTTAATAGTAAGTAATTAACCTCTTGAATTTTCTCCGGGCTTTTTGGTATTATTGTTATTATTGGTGGCTCAACTATTATTTTGCTATAAGAATAATTTTGAGGTTTTTTAATTTCAATTAAGAAATTACTATCTAAATTAGTTAATATTTTGTTACATTCATTAACTGAGATTTCTATATTTTTTCTTAAATCTCCTAAATTTGTTTGGCAGTATTGCAGATTATGATCTTTAAAAACTTTAAGTATTGTAATTAGTTCTCTTTTATTTGCAAAAAGTACTGCATTGTAAAGAGTTATTGCTTGAGCCATTTTAGGATTTATCTCAATATTTTCTTTTTCCATCTCTGCAGTCAAAATGAAATAATGTCTTTTTTCTTTTATTTGGTGTAAATAATCCAGAGGCTTAACTTTATTGCTTAAAAACTCAATATTTTCAATTACCTCTCTATATTTATAATTAGTGCCTTTTTCTTTTGGCAAATAAAAAATTAAAACTATTAAGCTAAAAATAATTAAAACTATTAAGCTAAAAGTTACAAGTTTTCCAATTTTCATAGAGAAATATTCACAGAAAACTTTAAAATTAGCATATTAAAATAAAAAAGAAAAAAGGGAAAAGGTATCACAGCCTTGTGCTGTGCTTTTTCGCAAGCCTTTTTGTGAAAAAGGCTTATGCGAAGCCTTCTATTTGGTTGATTAAATCTTGTGCAGCTTTTGCTGTGTCTTCTGCTGTATAACCTGCAACATAGATGTTTCCTGTTGCCTCGTCTTTGTATACAACGTAGTCTCCTTCTGCTGTAATTAATGGTGATAATACATCCTCTGGTGCTAAGCTGTTTACAACCCAACCACCAACTACTATAAGCTTAGTGGCTGGAGCTTCAGTATCCAAGTATACCTTTACGTCGCCTGGTGCTCTTGCTTTATAGGTCTCTGGTGAAGCTGTACATGTGCACTCTGCAGCTCCATCTGTAACAGTACAGCTGTAGTTTACTTTATCTACTGTGATCTTTGTTCCGCTGCTAGTTGTTACTGTCTCTCCTTCCGCAGCAGTTAAGCTTTCTCCGCCTGTAACTTTTTCCTCAGTAGTAGTACTCTTTACCCACATCTTAACTTGTAGTTTTGATTCTGGAATTTGTGCTTTGAACCATAATGCTGAAGGATCAATTTCATAAATTGAACCTCTACCTGTATATATTTTTTGTAGGTTAGATGCGACTGTAGTATCTGAACTCAAATTAAAGTCTCCTGTATTCTCTACCCAATCAACATACTCTACATCTACGCTTGGCCACTCTAAGTTATTATTTGGTAAGCTGTGTAATTTTCCTGTAGCTTCGTTAATATGAATCAGTGCATCTGCTGGACCTAAAGGATTTGACTGCGCTAAGAAGAATTCTGCAGTAAAGTAATCATTATCGCTTTGATTTCTTCCAAAGTATGTTGAGTCAGGCACATAGAATGGGTAAATTCGAGCAATTGACTCATTATAGTCACCATTCAGTAATATCCAGCCTTCGTTTCCTTCAGGATATTGAATTGAATACATGACACCGCCGTTCAATAGCAAATATGCTCTATAGGTGCTTCCGCTGTTATATATATAAGGTACATATTCATATGGCTGCTCGTTTGCTCCTTCTAATTTAAGAGGTGCATATGTTAGATTGCCATCAAGGGTATTAATTCCTAAGAAGAAATATTCTGCATCACCGCCACCAACTGCATTTACATCAACTGGATTATTTGTTCCTCCTGTAACCAAGTCGCCTGTTTCTGTATTTTTCCTTACTTGCAATGCAACAGCTGCTTGGCAGTTTAAAGTATTATTGTTAGCATCAGCACCACAAGTACATGTATATGTTGTACCATTTAATTGAATATTAGCAGTGGCATTAGCATCAATTGTTGTATAGCCTCCATCTGTTAGTATATTACAGTCTGCATCTGCATGGGTATTGGCGTCTCCAAATGTAATATCTACACCGTTTAATGTATTGTCATTTGCATTATCTGCCAATATAAAGTTCAAATCATTTCCGCTTGTTACTGCCTTAAACCAGTAGGTTTGGCCATCAAATTCAAATGTTGTGCCGCTTGTGCTCCATCCAATTGGCAAGTAGAATGGAATTCTATGGTATACATCATCAGGGTCATAATATGTGAAACCATACTCAAGCATGTCTCCTTCTTTTACACCAAATCGTACTGTAGTAAAGCTTTTTCCTGTTTCAAAGCCTTCTAGTTCAACTGTTGCAAAGTTATTTGGTAA
>CAYLVV010000036.1:0-7150 GCA_964387215.1 uncultured archaeon | reverse complement strand
TAAAAGCATCACCTAAAATAACTTTATTTTTTATTTCTTCAATTAAGTATTTCTCTTTCTTGTCGGAATCTTTGATGACAAATTCATTAGTTTTCATTTTTTCTTCAAACAATGTGTATTGATTGCTTTTTGTTTCATTCATGTTATTCCACCTCTTGCTTAATGTAATTACATCTATATTTTTAAATATTCTAAGGTAGCATGCGGAACTTCTGCTAACGCGTATTTCACGCCTAAAGAACCTTTTAAATTTTTTCTTAGTTTTTCTGAAAAGTAACGATTATGCAGCAACATCTATCTTTAGTCTTTTTCTTAATTCTCTGTAGCGGTTTCTTATAGTTACTTCTGTTACGCCCGCAACATTAGCAACTTCTTTTTGTGTTCTTCTTTCTCCTTTTAACAAGCTAGCAATATATACTGCTGCTGCAGCTACGCCTGTTGGTCCTCTGCCGCTTATTAAACCGCTGGCAATTGCTTTTTCCAATATTTTTCTTGCTTCTTCCTGCACTTCACCGCTTAAGCCGAGTTCAGCAGCAAATCTAGGAATATAATGTGTTGGATTAGTTAAAGGCACATCAAGCTTAAGCTCTCTAACTAAAAATCTATATGTTCTGCCAATTTCTTTTTTTGTTAAGCCGCTTGCCTCTGCCATTTCATTTAATGTTCTTGGCACGTTATAAGTTCTGCATACTGTATAAAGCACTGCAGCAACAACTGCCTCAATAAGCCTTCCTCTAATTAAGCCTTTCTTTACTGTTTTTCTATAAAGCAATGCTGCAGCTTCTACCAACTCCTCTGGAATATTCAAATAAGAGGCCATTCTTCTTAATTCAGTTAATGCAATTCCTAGGTTGCGTTGCATGCTGCTGCTCATAGCAGCTCTTTTATGCCATTTAATAATTCTATACATTTGTGCTCTGCTTTCTGCAGAAAGTTTATTCCCTCTTAAATCTGTTCCGCGTCTATCAATCATTGTTGCTAAGCCTTTGTTAAGCTTCACATAGCTAGTAGGACTTCCAGTATGTGCTCTTTCCTCTAAATGTTCAGGAAATACTCTATAATCTTTACCATCATCTATAATATCCCCTATAACAAGGCCGCAGTTCTTACAAATAATCTCTCCTCTTTCAGGGTCTCTAATTATCTTTTTACTTTTACATGCTGGGCAACGATCAACCAAAATTCTCACCTCACTTTCGCAAAAAAAAGCCTCCTTAAAAAGATTGCTACTACGTTATTTATAAATCTTTCGTTTTTTTAGGCAAAATTTTACTAAAAAATAGAAAAAATTATTTTAAGAGAATTCCCTGCACAATGCCATGCTGAGAAGGTCTTGAAGTCACTTTTACTTTTTGCGGCTTATCTCCAAGCATAACCTCGATTATTGCACCCTTAGTAATTATATTTCTTCTAGCATATTCTCTATTTGCTATATTTTCCAATACTTTTCTAATTTTCGCTTTATAGATTTTATTTGTTTCAGGATCAACTACTGCCGCTGTGGAAGCTTTTTTAAGAACTGTTTTATAGTTGCCCCCTCTGACCCTTATATTTACTCTAACATCCTTATCAGCTACAATTGTAAGTGTGGGGTCTCTGCCTCTCCAGGCTAATTTTTTTGAACATCTTGCCAATGATTTTCTTTTTCCACCTGTTTTTTTCCTTTTAGACTTTAGGTGCCATTGAACCATTTATACCACCAAATTTAATAATAAATTTAACATTAAATTTAAAATGCAATTCTTTTGGAAGGATTTTCCTATTATATGGGAATTTGGAGCTGTTAATATTAAAAATGGAGATAAAACTATTAAAAAACTAATGCAAATAATGAACAAATTTGAGAAAAAAGGAATTTTTATTCAAGCAGTACGGAGCTGGCCTATTATAAGCAACAATCAAATAAAATTAGCATTTATTCTTTCTGTAGAATCCTTCCTCTTAAGGAAAAATATTGCAAAAAAGTTATCAATGGAAATCCTGCTTAAATTATTTGCAAAAAAGCAAATAAAAGACATTAGCTGGGAGAAAATTGGGCTGGAAAATATTAAAGCTAATTCAGAAATTTTAATTTTTGCGTGCAGCAGAGAAGATAGAAAAAAAGAGCTTAAAAAAGCATTAGATGAATTTAAAAGGGAAATAAATTTTAAACCAAGAAAAAAGAGGAAAATAAAACTTCAAAAAATTGCAGAGTTCTATGGAGTTGAAAAATTGGTTAAAATTTTGGAAAAAAGATTTTCTAAAAGAGAGGCATTAGAGAATGCGATAATTGAAAGAATTGCAATAAGCGCAAAATAGTGGTTTTATGGAAAAAAAATTATTGGTATTTATTTTAGTTTTAGCATTTCTGCTTAGGTTTTATCCTATTTTTATTGATTCTTCTTTAGGCCCGGATCCATTTTTTCATGCAAGGAATTCTTTGGAGTTTATAAAAAATAAAAAAATTCCGGAATATGATAAATTAAGCCAGCTTGGAAGATTTTATAGCTATAAACCTTTATTGCATTTCTCATTGGCTTTTTTTGGAATTTTTTCAGATATTAAAAGTAAGGAAGGGCTTTTACTTTTAGGAAAATTTTTGAGTTGTATGTTTGGCTGTTTAGCTGTGATACTTGCTTATTTGCTTTTATCTAAACTTAACAAACATGTTGCACTTTTTGCAGCATTTATTATTGCAATAATGCCATTACATTTGGTAAGAACATCGTCTTATTTAAGGCCCGATAGCTTTGCAATGTTGTTAGTGGCAACCGCATTGGGCTTTTTCTTTATTAAAAAAGATATTAAGATTCCTATTATTTTTAGCATCATAATTCCTTGGCTTCATTCCCCGAGCAGCATTATAATGCTCTATATCTTGGGCTTTATTCTTTTCGGAAATTTGGTTAGAAAAAAGAGCGTTGTTAAAAATAAAGAAAAAATTTTCAGTTTTATAATTTTGCTTTTAATAACATTGTTGAGCTTTTTTGCTTTTCTTTATGCGGTTCCTCTAAAATATTATTCCCTAAATAATTACTTCAACCCTGAAATGGTATTGCAGAGCGGAGAAATGCATTATTTTAAGCTGATTGAATTTTTTATGTATTTGCCTTTTTGTTGGATTTTTATTGTTTTTGCATTTTATAATTTGTGCAAAAGCAAAATTGAAAAGAATGAAATAAGTGAAATATATTTTCTGTGGTTTTTTGCAGCATTATTTCTGTGCTTATTTAGCTTTAGGCTTAGCATACATTTAAGCTTTCCGGCAGCATTTATTGCCGCAATCGGCATAAAAAAAATTTTTGAAAGAATTAAAATAGGAAAAGATATTGAAAGAAAAGCAGCAATTGCTCTTTTTTTATTATTGGGCATATTAACAATATTTTTATATCCTCATGCTGAAAAATTTCCAAAAAGAGAAACAACATATGCTTTGAATTTTTTAAATAGGCTTGACTTCGGGAATGTTGCTGCAGAATGGAGCTATGGACATTTGATAACTTTTTTTGCAGAAAAGCCAGTATTAATAGATGGTTATTTCGAATTTTCTCCGAATATTAAAGCTAAGGAAAATGCTTCATACCAAATCTTAACTAGTTCAAACTGCGAAAAAGTAACAGAAAAGTTGGAAGAATTTAATTTGAAGTATATTTTTGTAAGAAATAAAAATTTGAGAATTTATAAAAATGGAATTTTAGAAAATAGGTGTAAATTTCTAAATAAAATTTATGAAAATAGTAATGCAGTTATTTTTTCTTACGCGAGGGGGGAATTCTCCTAACGCCACTCTCATAATGTAAGCCTCTAAATCTTGCAAAGTTTCTTGCTTCGGGAGTCTGCTTTATCCGGTAAACTATTTTTTCAATTCCTAACTTAGCCAAATGTAAATCTCTCATTGCAACAAGCAGAGAGCCTATTCCCAAGCGTCTATATTCCCTTTCCACAAACATAACCAGAGATTCCGCAAATCTTTTATCAGGAATTATGTTAGCTGAAATATGGCCTATTAAATCGCATAAATTTCCTTCTTTATTAAATCTATAAAAATAAAAAATAATTTTTGGGCTATGTTTACTGCCAAATGTTTCTTTAGTTAATACAAAAATTTCATTCCTTTTTGGATGGAAAAATATTCTTATAGCATCTCCGAAAAAATTTTTAGGAATTGTATAATTTTTATTTTTAATAGAAAAGTGAATTTGATTTTCTTTTATTTTAAAAGGGATGGAATATTTAAGCCAGAGTCTTGCTTTTTTGTAATGCAAAGATGCTTTTTTAGCTTTAATTCTTTGCAGTTTTTTAAGCTCCTCTTCTATTTTCTCTTCATTCTTCTTTTTCATCATATTCACTATCAAAAATTTTCCTTAAGTATTCTGCCTTTTTTCTACCAAGGTTCGGAATTTTTGTTAATTCCGCAATACTCGCATTCACTATATTTCTAATATTCTTAAAATGTCTTAATAATGCTTTGGCAAGGGTGGGTCCAATATTAGGGAATGATTCAACTATAAACTTTTGTTGTTCTGAGATAGTTAAACCCTTTTTTCCAAATCTTAGCTTTATATCCTTATTTTTTCCCTGTTGTTCTCTTTTTGCAATTAAATAAATGAATTCTGCTGTTTCCTCAATATTTGATGTAAACAAAATTGGAATTTTATATGTTAATGCGATACTTGCTAATGCGCCAAAAATTGCATTTTTGTGGATATTTCTTTTCGAAAACAGATCCTCATATTTTCCTTCTATTATTAGCAAGGGCTGGGAATAATTTATTCTCATCTCCAGGAGTTGGTTAAAAAGTCTTCCATCTATCAATGAATTTAAAAAATCAGATGTGGTTTTTCTTTCTATAATTATTTCATCTCCTATTGCAAAGTCTCCAACTTTTAGCTTTCTAATCTGAAGTAAAACATCTTCTCTATAGAGATGCTTCATAATATCATTACTTTCCCTATCATCGGCAAAAATTACAATTTTTGTTTTATTTTCATCATTTAAAAAATTCTTAAGAGTTGATTGCTTTATGAATTTCTTTTCAGAATTTTTTAATTTTTTGAGCAGAGAATTCATCTTTTTTTGTTTTGATACCGCCGCCCAATAAAATGCCTCATCTCTTGTATCCTTAGCGATTAATATAAAAACCCTGCCTTGTTTAAATCTTCCAGTTCTTCCCATACGCTGAATTGTCCTTATGCAGCTTGGCACTGGTTCATAAAAAATAACTAAATCCACATTTGGCAGGTCTAAACCCTCTTCACCCACGCTTGAGCATAAAAGCACATTAAATTTTCCTTCTCTGAACTGCTTTATAATTTCTGCCTGCTTTTTTTGGCTCAAGCCCTTATCATTTATTTTATTAGCCTGGCCCACAAATCTCTTCGCTTTTATAGGTTTAAATTTATTCAAATATTCTTCCAAGGGCTTAATAGAATCCCTATAATGGTTAAAAACAATTATTTTTTGATTTGGATTTTTATTTAATTCTCTAAGCAATAACTCCTTTAGTTTTTCCCTTTTTGGATGCTCTATATTCTTTGAAGAAAATTCTTCTACAAGCAGAATTGCATCCTTAATTTTTTTATTTTTCAGCAAAGTTTTAGCTGCCTTGCTTTTTTCCTTAGCTAATTTATCAAAATATTTTTTTAATGCAGAAATTCCCTGAGTTTCAAGTAATGTGTGAGCATGCACAATTTTTAGCATAGAAGCTAATGTGCTTGAAGCAAAATATGCAATATTTTTCTTATTTCCCTTTATCTTTATCTCATTTATAATTTCTTTTTGTAATTCCAGTAACATTTTCATTGAATAGTTTTTGGGTATTTTTGAAAAGCCTAATTTGTTAATCTCTAATATTTTTTCTCTTATAAAACCTTCAAGCAGAGCTTTTATTCTCATAAATTCTAGCGGTAGTTTAACTCTAATCCAATAAACATCAATTCCATAAACATAAGGCTTAACATCCTCATCATAAAGTGTTTTTACCTCTAAATTATTAATGAATAAATTTCTGCAAACATCTGTTATTCTTGTTTCTTCAGCTCCTGGAGATGCTGTTAAGCCTAAAATTAGAGCATCTTTATTTTGTTTTTGAAGTATATTAGCCAAAAAAACATAACTGAAGTTCCCTACTGCCCTGTGGGCTTCATCAAAAACAGCATAGCAAACATTTTCCAAGGAGATTCTCTTTGAAAGTAAATCCGCCTCAATTGTTTGAGGAGTCGCTACTACTATTTTACTACTATTCCATAACCTAACCCTTTCTTCTGGCTTAATTTCTCCTGTAAGCAAAACAAATTTTTCTTTTGGAAAATTTAAAAATTTCTTTAAACTTTGCAAATGCTGTAATGCTAAGGGTTTTGTTGGAGCTAAAAATAACAATTTTTTATCTGTATTTTTTGTCTTTTTGAGCACTTCAGCAGCAACAATAATTGCAATAATTGTTTTTCCTAACGCGGTTGGAGCAACAATTAGAGTATTTCCATTATATAAAACATTTTCCGCAAGATTAAGCTGGTATTCCCTCTTTTGCAGAACATTTTGCCTAATAAACTCATGTTCCAAAAATTCTTCCTGCATATGAAATTTATAATGTGATATTTTTAAATAAACTCCAACTAAAATTCCAGTTTAAATTACTTATACCACTGGCATTTATTATTTATACATATGCACTTATAGCCCAAAGCTAGTGGTGTAGGTTTTTTAGGCAAAATACATATTGAAACCAGCCCCTCATTAATTCCTTGGCATATCTCCCTATTGCAGCCTCCTATCCTACAATCTTTGCTGCTATTACATTTGGCAAAAGTTGAAAATCCGTAATATTCGCTTACTTTCTTCTCTAATATTTCTTTCTCTAACATTAATTGTCCTTTTTGATTCTCAAAATAAATTCCGTATATTTTGAGTTTGTAGCTGCCTTTCTTTAAATTTTTAATAGTCCCATTAATTTCATAATTGCAAATGCATTTGCAAATTTCCCCTATATTCCTTTCCTTTATTATTATTTCTTTATTTTTTTCATCTATTTCAGCCTCTAAAATTATTTTGGCGCAGCACACATAACTCAGCTTGTGAGAAAATTTTAACAAACCATTTCCATAAGTATAGGTAAAATCAAAAATTGGACTCGACACAGGAGCCTTAATATTTGCTTTTCTCTTTGTTTCAC
>CAYLVV010000035.1:0-7163 GCA_964387215.1 uncultured archaeon | reverse complement strand
GCTCAGAGGTGGGTTAACTCCTCATCTATTAAATCAGAAGGTGTTAACCTCATCAAAACCTTTTTTGCTGTTGCAAAAAGCTTTACCAAAATACTCATAAATTCGTAAACAATGTCGTGCGCGTAATCTGAATGCTTTTCTTACTATTTGTTATTAATAACCTTTATTTATGATAATTTGTAAATGTAATGTCTATCTCTTTTGTTCCAACAATTAAAAACTGGATGGTCTTCAAATCTTGGACAACTTTTCAGCGAACACCATTCTATCTCATAACTATCTCTAGTTTCGTAAGGCAGTAAATAAAAAATAATTGGATTGTATGTTATTTTGATATTCAATAGGATTTTTAGTGTTTCTTTTGGTATCTTTTTGCTGCTAGTACCTTTTTCAAATTCTTCAAATAACTCAGGGTATTTTTCAATTAGTTTTCCAGATTTGATAATAAATTTAGTTGCTTCATCTGGATTCAAATAACTTAAAGTTTCTTTCAGTTTGACTTTTTTGTTGTCAAATAAAAATTCATATTCAATTTTAATATTCTTTGCTACGTTCCTTGAAATATTTCTAACAACTAAATACAGATCTCCATATTCCAAAACATTTGGTACTTCTCCTAGTTCTTTACCTCTAGAAATAATTTTGGTAGTTATAATAGGCTTTCGCGAATCTCTTAATTGCATGTAGATTAAAACGATAAGGATTATATTCGCAACGGCAATTATTGCATCTGGGTGCGATAAGAAAAAATTAAAACTCATAATATGGCCTCTTCAATAATTTTTCTTTCATCTTTAATGATTCCATAAACACTAATCATCCATTTTTCACCATAAGGTTTAACAGAGATGCAGTAGTTTATAAATAGCTCAGAGGTGGGTTAACTCCTCATCTATTAAATCAGAAGGTGTTAACCTCATCATCGCTATAAAGATATTTGCTATCTTTTATATTTAAACCTTCTGCTAAGCTGGAATTTTAAATATCCTTTTGGCATTTTCTTGCAAAATATCTTCTAATCTAGAAAAAGGAATATCTTTTATTTGAGAAACTTTTTTAGCAATTTTTTTAATCCAAGATGGCACAGCTCTTTTATTGTTATACATCACAGGAGTATCAGTCTCAAGAAGCATATTCTCTAAAGGTATTTTTGCAGCATATTTAGCATAACTCTTACTAAATAGAATATTGGAATTTATTGAGATAAAACACTCTAAGCCTAAAGCTAATTTTAGTTCCTCTCTATTTCCGACAAACCAGTGAAGAAGTATTTTGCCATGCATCTTTGGATTATTCTCCAAAAAATTTTCCAAAATATTTAAAACTTCACTCCTGGCTTTTCTGCTATGTATTTGTACTGGCAGCATATAATCAGCAGCAATATTTAATTGCTTAATAAAAATTTCCTTTTGGAGAGCTCTCAAGCTTTCATTAGTTGCACATTTAAAGTCCAAACCAATTTCCCCTATTCCAATGAATTTTTTATCAGAAATACTTTCAGCTATAAATCTTTCACATTTATCAAAATTTTTTTCTTTATTAATTCTACAAGGATGCAAACCTAAACAAAAATATACTTCTGCAAATCTTTTTCCAATCTCTAAATTTCTTTGCATAGAATCTAAATCTTGTGCATTAGAAATTAGTAAATAAACTCCATTATTTTTTGCATCTTCTATAATCTTCTCCAACTCAACATTATTGAAATAGTCCAAATGGCAATGCACATCTATGAGCATTTAAAAGCTTTGCAAAAGAAAACTATTAAAAATAGTTTCTTACTGCATTAAATCATGCCAAAAAAAGAGGTAGAAGAGAAAAAAAAGGGGAAGAAAGGGGAAATTGGAGAAAAGGTAAAAGAGAAGGCTGAAGAAATTGCAGAGGAAAAACTTAAGGAAATGGTTGAAGAAAAAATTGGTAAAGAGAAGAGCTTCTTTGGAATTGAACTATTTAGTAAAACTACTATTTTGAGTATTTCTGCATTGTTAATTGGTATTGTTATTGGCTTTTTCTGGTACGCAACATTTTTTGTTCAGCCTTGTGAGCCTCAAATAATCCATGTTGTAGATGAAAATTGTGTTAAGCAGCCTCCAAAAATTACGCTAAAATTAGTTGATGTATATATCCTTACTAGTTCCGAATATGAAAAATTTTCTGAGGCAGGCCATTCTGTTATCGGCTTTTTAGATAGATATAAAATTCCATATAATAAAAAGATTGTAGGTATTGCAACACCAGAAGGAAAAGAAATTTTGGAAAAATATGACATTGAAGAATTGCCCGCTGCGGTTATAAACGCTAATGAGCTAAAATTATTTGCTTCAATAAATACTGAATATAGGAAGGCGAAAAATATAATAGAAAGATTAGCAAAAAAAGAGGGTGAAAATTATATTCTCAAAGAGCACTATTTAGATGGCAAATATCATTTCAGAATGTTTATGAAACCAAAATGTAGTGTAGAAAAACC
Source organism: uncultured archaeon (assembly GCA_964387215.1). GTDB lineage: Archaea > Iainarchaeota > Iainarchaeia > Iainarchaeales > CAYLVV01 > CAYLVV01. The sequence goes on along the minus strand of CAYLVV010000035.1, from coordinate 4,693 downwards.
AACCCTTTATTTATTCTCAGATCCTCTTAACCTTTCAGCAATAGAAAAAAGTGCTTATGTTGATAAGCTATATGGACAATTTAAGGATGAAGTAGAATTCAAATGGTTTTTTAATATTACAGCTACAGATGATGAATCTTATGTTAAGGATAAAGAATTGGCATTATTAAATGCTAAATATTTTATTTATGCAAGAGATAACGGAAAGTTTTGGGAATTTAAAAAATGTTATTATGCTAAATTATGCGATGCTGATGATGATGGTAATGTTACAGAATCGGAAGCAATAAATTGTGTTAAGAATACTAGTAAACTAAAAGAAAAAATTCCTTTAAATGAAGCTATGTTAGATGAATGCTTAACTGCTGCTGGTTTAGATGTTGAATTAGCTAAAGAGGATATTCAAAAAATAAATAGAGATTATCTGCTGAATGAAGCTGCCCAAGCCAATAAATTTAGAGTTGCCGCATTAAATGGTTGGGTTGCTGTTTTAGATTGTAAATATATTGATCATGTGCTAAGAATAAAAAAGGTATTATGCAAGGCTCATCCTGAGTTGGAAGCATGCAAGGAATAAGACATTTTTTTCTTTTTGGGAACAAACTTTTATGCAGCAAGGGAGTTTATTTTCCAAGCGATGACTCTTGGCTTCTGCAAAATATTCTGAAGGAAGAAATTTCCCAATATAATGGCTTAGCTTTGGATATTGGATGTGGAAGTGGAATACAAACAATAACCCTTGCAAAGAAAAATTTCAGAGTTTTTGCCTCTGATATTCAAAAAATTGCATTGTTGAATACAAAAATAAACGCAAAATTGTCTAATGTAAGAATAAGTTGTATTTGGAGTGATGTTTGGCAGAATATTCCTGAAAAAAAGTTTGAGATTATATGTTTTAATCCTCCCTATCTTCCATCTAAAGGAATCCTAATAGATTTAAATGTTGATGGTGGTATAAAAGGAAGAGAAATTTTAGATAAGTTTTTAATAAAGCTAAATAACTTTTTGCATGAAAAGGGCAGAGCTTATTTTGTACAAACAAACTTAAATGGTTTGGAAAAAACTAGAGAGATGCTAGAAAAACAAAAAATTTCTATTGAAGTAGTTGCAAAGAAGAGGTTATTTTTTGAAGAATTATATGTAGTAAAAGCGGAATTTTTATAATTTTAAAATAGTTAATTTGAATATGCCAGCAAATGTTTCTTTAGAATTTATAAAAGCAAAAGAAGAGTATGAAAAAGCAAGAACATTAAAGGAAAAACTAATTGCATTAAAGAAGATGTACAGTTTGGCTCCTTCGCACAAAGGAGCTGAAAATTTAAGAAGAGAGCTAACAAGAAAAATAGCCCAAATTAAGAGAGAGTTAGAAAAAGAGAAAAAATCCAAGAAAGCTGTTAAGGATGAATTTTCTGTAAAGAAAGAAGGGATGTTTCAAATAGTCATAATTGGGATGCCAAATAGCGGAAAAAGTACATTATTAAAGCGCTTAACAAATGTTGATGTTAAAATTGCATCATATCCATTTACTACTATAAAACCAGAAAAAGGAGTAATGCTCATATACAATGCTAAATTTCAATTGGTGGAATTACCTGCACTAATAGAAGGCTCTTCCTCAGGAAAAGCAAATGGGCCAAGGATTTTGGGAGTTGTAAGAAATGCTGACGCAATAATTATGCTTATAAGAAATGCTAAAGAATATAGAATATTAAAAAATGAATTGGAAAATGCTGGAATAAAGATAAATAAACTGAAACCAAAAATTAAAATTGAAAGATCTAATTTTCAAGGAATTACTATAACAGGTAAAAATTTTTTAAAAATGAGTGAAGAAGAGGCTATTGATATACTTAAAAGCCATGGAATTTACAATGCAAGCATTTTGCTGGAGGAAGAAACAACACCGCAGAAGTTAATGGAGGCTTTAGATAAAAAATTAGTTTATAAAAAATGTATTATAATATGTAAAGATAAAGAGTGTTTAAAAGAGCTCGATGAAAATGATAAAAAGAATGTTATTTTGCTGAATATTGATAAAGTTGATGATGAAGAGCTAAAAAAGGAAATTTTTAAGAAATTAGATATTATTTTGGTTTATACTAAAAAACCTCATCAAAAGCCGGATATGGACGAACCTTTAATTCTTAAAAAAGATGCTACAGTAGAAGATGTTGCAGAAGAATTGCACAAGGGATTAGTTAAAAAATTAAAATATGCAAGAGTTTGGGGTTCAACAAAGTTCCCAGGGCAAAGAGTAAGTAAAGATTATGAGCTAAAGAACAAAGATATTGTTGAAATAGTTATAGCTTGAAATCCTTAGCCAAACCGCAATAATCCTCAACATTCAAATTGAAATCTTTCATAAGGTGTTTTATTTCTTCATCCTGTTTTGCAAGCTCCAAAAGAGATTTCTGCTGTTGGTACGCTTCCATGCATAACTGCCTCACTTTTTCATGAGCATTTTTAAATCCTTTATAGCTTAGATAGAGCTGCAATGGCTCAGCCAATATTAAATCTTTTTGCATCATCAAATTTCTTTTCATTGCATATCTATTTATTTTTAATTCCTGCATGAGTTTCTGCAGTTTTTTAGTCATTATATAGCACGCAGCCAATATCTCAACTAAAAACCTCTGGGATGCCGAGTTTGTTAAGTCCCTTTGGTGCTCGGATATGCTGTCCAAATAAACAGAAATCATGCGCGGCATAAATTCTTTATAGAAACTTTTTATATTTTCAAAGCCGATAGGGTTTCTTTTTTGGGGCATTGTGCTGCTTCCTACCTGCAACTTTCCGAATCCTTCCTGCACTTCATTAATTTCAGTCCTTTGCAGATTTCGCATATCGTCCGCTAAATTTGCATATATGCTCATCAAAGAAATTATGCCGTGAATCAAATCTGTTGTTGGCTCTGGAGGAATTATTTGCGTAGAGCATTTTGCTGGCTTCAAGCCTAAAAGCTCCAAAACTCTTTTCTCAAAAGCTTTTGGCCTATCAATAAACAGCTTAAGCGCATTATAACAGCCTACAGCACCGCTTATTTTACCAACTAAGCTATCTTTTGCTTTTTTTATAAATTCTACTCTATCTTTAAGTCTGTTTATATAGTAGCACAGATAGTAGCCGAAGGTTATTGGCAGAGCATGTTGGCCATGAGTTCTTCCTATTTGCAAAGTATCTCTTTCTTCTTCGGCTCTTTTCTGCAAAATGGATATTAATGCTTCTATTTCCGGCAGCAGCTCTGCCTCTATGAATTTTTTATAGCGGAGGCTGTTTGCGGTATCTATAACATCATAGGAAGTAAGGCAAAAATGCACAAATGATTTTGCATCCTCGCCAACCTTCTTTCTTATGCAGTTCACTAAAGCCCTTACATCGTGCTTTATTCTTTTTTCTTCCTCATAAACTTCCGCTGCATTTATGTTATTTGCAGCTGTTTTGATTTTCTCAGCAATATCTTTAGTTATTATTCCGAATTCAGCAAAAACCTCTGCAACAGCAGCTTCTACAATTGCCATATATTTTATCTTTGCCTCCTCGGTAAGATATTTGGAAAAAATATTCATGTGCTGTTTCCCATATCTGAAATCCAATGGAGATATTAAATCAAAGCTCATCTTTCCACCTGTAATATTCTTCTATTGTTTCATCTAAACTTTTAACGCCCCAAATTTTCTCTCCGATCCAGAGCTCTGCAAAGCCCTTATAGAGATTTGATACTATTTCTATCAGCTTTTGAGGCAGCTTAGGCGGAGAAGGCCATTTACTTTTCTCTAGGCCATTATTTTTTGCCTCTTCCAATTCTTTATACCAAGGAGTAGTTTTATAGTAATCTCTTAGGATTTGTTTGCTTAAAGCAAATCCGTTGTAGCTAAATCTATTCTCATCCATAGTGCCGAAAACATCCACAACCATTAACTCCCTATCATTATCAAAAGCAAATTCGAGTTTTCCATCTTCATGGCTTAAGCCCAACAACTCAGCTCTTTCTGTGAGCCACGCATCAATGCTTAATGTTATTTCTTTCATTTTCTCAAATTCCTCATCTGTTAATTTTGCCAATTCTCTAGCTTCATTCGGCTTAAGATATCTATCAACTTCTTCCAACTTTGTGCTGAAATCCACTATCGGTTTTTCCAACTTTGTTCCGGGCTTTGGATAATCAGCCAAGCCCAAATCCTGAGGCGTTATTTCTTTTCTGTCCAAACGCTTAAATACCGAGCTTCCCTCCGGCAAAGAATTCCTAAAAATTATTTCAAGGGGGATAAGAAAATTTTTTTCGCCTTTTAAAGCATTATAATCTCTTATTACCTTAACCAAACTTACTTTCATTTTATTAGGTGCAACCTGCTCAATAAAGTGCGTTTTTATATTTAGTAATTTTTCAATCTGTTTGAAATTAAAGCTTGCAACCCTGCACAGACTTTCCCCCTTTCCTGGAATCATATCAGGCATCTTACCGTAATCAAACACCGAATAATCATCAGTAAACTCAAAATAACCTATGCCTAAAGCATTAGCAGTAGGTTCTTTTTCAATTATTAAATTTTTTACTGATCCCATTTTATCAGCCTCCCTCTTTCTTCTTCGCAACTTTTAATGGTCTTTTCTTTTTGCTTAGCCATATAATCTTCCAGTTTAGCCTTTAACTCCTGATTGTGTAAAGCTAAAAATCTTATACATGCTAAAGCGG
>CAYLVV010000034.1:0-7285 GCA_964387215.1 uncultured archaeon | reverse complement strand
TGCTTCTATGGGCTTTGCGCAATTTAATAGCTTAATTAAATATTTTATTTTCAAATCTTGACTCTTTTCCCCAGAGATTAAAGCACATTTATACAGATTTTGGTATACTGAATCTAAGGTAAGACTTTCCGCAAATAAAGATTTTTGTTTCCGCCTTTTTAATACCTCTTCCGCAACTAAGCCCAAGTCACCTTTTTCTTTATATAATTTTTCCACAGCTTCTTTTTCAAAACCGCTTATTTTTGCAATAGCTGTTATTACAAATTTTTCTCCTAATCCAATTTCAATTCCCAAAAAATTCGGTGCAATGCTGCTTTGACATAAATAAATTATTTTTTTTATTTCTGTAGCATTTGCTTTCAGAAATAAATTTTTTAGGATATCCGCCATTTCTAATCTACTTGAAGTATTTTCTATCTTTTCAAAATGTTTTGCAACTTCCAGAAAGAGCATATATAATTGTTTCAGTTAAATAATTTTTAAATAAATCTTCACTAAATTTTTCAGTTTTTAGGGGGAGTGGTGTAGCCTGGTCTAGCATTCCAGCCCGGGGCGCTGGCGACTCGGGTTCAAATCCCGACTCCCCCAAACACCTCCTTGTGAGGTGTTTTAGTGGGATTTGTACTTTTTTCCCAAGGCTTTTCAACCTTTGGTTGAAAAATTTGCAAATTGAAAATTTGCAAAGGCTTTTTATTTAAAAAGGCTTTTCAAATCCCGACTCCCCCAAAAATTTAAATATTATAAAAATTTATTCTCTCTATGGAAAAACTTTCTTCCTTGGCTAAACAAATTAAAGAAGCATTTGAAAAGGAGAATACAATAAATCTAAAAAGTTTAGCAGATAATTGCACAAAATTTGCGGTTGTTGAGGATAACAAACTTTATGCAGAATTAGCATGCATTTCTTATGCTCTATATAAAATTCTTACAAAAAGGCATATTGTAGAGAGTCTTATCTGGAAAAAAGCATCAAAAGTAATATTATCTTTATTGCAAGAAATCCAAGTACATGCGGAGGAGAATAAAATGGAACAACTTGCTGAAGATCTTAAAAAAATTATAAATAGCATTTATGAAGTGGATGAAAGATTGGGCCATTATGCCCAAAATATTTTTGATAAGGCAAGAATTAAGCAGGCAAGCACAGCTTATGCATATGGAGTGAGTTTAAGCAGGGCAGCCACACTTTTTAATGTGCTGAAAAAAGACCTCCAAGAATATATAGGAAGAACTACAATGCATGATGAAATAAAGGAAAAATTTACTATTAAAGAAAGACTAAAAAAGCTAAAAGAGATGCTTGGTGAGTAATTTGAGAATAGTTTTTGATGCAAGCACATTAATCTCTTTAGTAAGTGTAAGCTTTATTAACAGCCTAAAAATTTTAGCGGAAAAATTGAATTTTGAGTTTTATATAAGTAATGTTGTTTATAATGAATGCGTAGGTAGGCCTCTGAAAATTAAAAAATATGAATTGAGTGCTGTAAGGCTTGATTATGCAATTAAGCAAGGATGGATCAAATTATTTGAAAAAAATTTAAAAAAATAAACGAAAAGAATTCAAAAAATCGCAAATAGAATTTTTATAATGAATGATAAGCCTCTCGAATTAGTGCATAGCGGTGAGGCTGAGAGTTTAGCATTGTTAAATATCCTACCTGCAAAAATATTCGCAATTGATGAAAGAACAACAAGAATGATAATTGAAAATCCGGAAGATTTAGCAGGGAGGCTCTCTAGAAAATACCAAAGTGAAATTAAAATCAATAAAAAAGCACTCAGAGAATTTAATTCATTGGTAGGGCCAATAAATATAATCCGCTCCGCAGAATTTATTGCCCTGTTTTTTGAGCATGACCTACTCAATATTCCAAAAAATAAAAAGAGTTTGGAGGCTGCATTGTATGCTGTTAAATATTCCGGTTGCGCAATTTCTTCAAAAGAGATAGACGGCTTTGTAGAGAGTGTATGAGCTCTATAAAATTTCTCTCAAAAAATGGTAAACTTTTCGGAAGATATTTAGAAAAAATATTGGATTTAATAAATTTTGAGTTCCCCTATGTAAAATTTAAAACTGAAAAACTTTTTAGAAACCATCTCTCAAAGAAACACATTAAGGCATTAGTAGCTTTAAATAAAAATAGAGAGCTAATCGGTTATTGCGAATATGCTCTTTTTAAAAAAACCTGCAGAATTAATGCAATTGTTATTTCAAAAAATTTTAGAGGGAAAGGTTATGCAAAAAAGCTCATGGATAAAGTGCTTAGAGATCTGCCTAAAAGGATTGAAAACGTAAAGGTAATTGTTTGGGACGACAATTTTATTGCAATAAATCTTTACAAAAAATTAGGATTCAAATATCTAAAAAAATATAAATCTGTAATGGGTAGAAATTCTTCTATTTATAAACTACAACTATAGGTTTTAATAAGTTATTAACATCAAAGCATTTAAGGGGCCATGGGGTAATGGCAGCCTCGCAGGCTCCAGTTTGCAGAACTGGAGCGCAGAGCCTTTGGCAATGATGAAACCGTAGGTTTGTGTTTATGCAGGGAGAAACCTGCGGATGTGGGTTCGATTCCCACTGGCCCCAAAAAGATGAGGAAGAGAGAATGCACATACTAAATTACCCAACAAAAATAATCTTTGGTATTGGCTCTTTTAATGTAGTTAGCAGAATTCCCGAATGGTATAAAAGCTGCTCTCAAATTTTATTAATTACTGGAAAAAAATCTATGAAAAAAGCTGGCTATGTGGATAAATTTGTGGAATTAGTTAAACCTTTGAAAGTTGAATGGTATAATAAGGTTGAACCAAATCCGACCTTGGAAATGCTTGAAGATGCTGTTTCTTATGCAAAGGAAATTAATGCCGATTTGGTTGTTGCTTTGGGCGGAGGCTCGGCAATGGATTTGGCAAAAGCTACTGCATTATTAGCTAAGCACAAAGGAAATGCTGCAGATTATTTTTATAAAAAGAAAAATTTTACTCACAAAGGTCTTGGATGCATATGCATTCCTTCAACACCTGCAAGCAGCAGCGAAATAACAAAATATGCTGTATTTACCGATACTGAAAAAGAATTAAAAAAAGGCATGGCATCAGAATATTTACATGCTGAATTAGCAATAATTGATCCAGAACTTTCCTTAACTCTGCCAGATTACCAGCTTGCATGCGCATCTTTGGACATTCTATGCCATGCAATAGAGAGCTATTGGAGTAAAAAAAGCAATTTCTTCACAAAAGTACAGGCTCTGAAAGCAGCAGAATCAGTTTACAAAAATTCAATTTTAGCGTATCACGACCCTAAAGAGATAAATGCAAAATTGAGTCTATATGAAGCTTCTTTATTTGCCGGTTTTGCCTTTAATATTACAGGCACAACCTCGGTACATTCTTGTTCATATCCTTTTACTGCTCTTTACGGAATTCCGCATGGGCATGCCTGCGGCTTATTTTTACTTCCCATCTTTAAACTCTTCTATGAAAAGGTTTCTGATAAAGTTACTCCTTTATTTAGGGCATTTGATGCAGATAACATAGAAGAATGCATAAGCCTATTAAGGGATTGGATGTATTCTATGGATATAGAATTAGATGCAAAAAAATTGAATATTAAGCTGAACGATTTTGAAAAGATTTTGAGAAAGATTGTTGAAGCCAATAAGTTTAATGATCCTTACGATATGACACCAAAAGATTATGAAATTATTTTAGAAAGCGTATTTAGGGGAGAGTTTGTATGAAGATAACCTTTAACATCTCCAAAGAAAATAACTTTAGTAAATGGTTTACAAATATAATTAAAGAAGCTGAGCTGGCTGATTTGAGATATAATGTGAAGGGCTTTATTGTTTTTATGCCTTGGTCAATGATATGCATGAAGCAAATGTATTCTATTTATGAAAAAACTCTTGAGAGAAATGGGCATAAGCCTGCAAGATTCCCCTTGCTTATTCCAGAGAGTTATTTTAAAAAAGAAGCTGAACATGTGGAGGGTTTTGCTCCGGAGGTTTTTTGGGTAACCGAATATGGTGCGGGAGAAAAATTTGAAGAGAAATTAGCCATAAGACCAACATCAGAAACTGCAATATATACAATGTATTCCTATTGGATAAGAAGCTATAGAGATTTACCGCTTAAACTCTACCAAAGCGTTTCCGTTTGCAGGCATGAAACAAAAGCAACAAGACCTTTTTTGCGCAGCAGAGAATTTTTATGGATTGAAGCTCATGATGTTTTTGCAACTAAAGAAGAAGCATTGCAGCAGGTAAAACAAGATATGAAGATGGCTGAAGAAGTATTATGGCATAGATTTGGTATACCTTTTGTTTTTAATAAAAGGCCCGAATGGGACAAGTTTGCTGGTGCTGTTGCAACCTATACAGCAGATACTTTGATGCCTAACGGCAAAGTAATTCAACAACCCAGCACACATTTTTTGGGCCAAAATTTTGCAAAGGCATTTGATATTAAGTTTGAGGATAAAGAGGGCAAGGAAAAATATGTGTGGCAAACCTGCTACGGACCTGCAATTTCCAGAATATTTGCTTCTGTTATTGCATGGCACGGAGATAATAACGGCTTAATATTTCCTTTTGAAATTGCACCCTTGCAAATAGTAATAATACCTATTAAGCATTATGAAAATAAAGAAGTTTTGGAATATTGTAAAAAAATCGAAGAAAATTTAAAAGAAAAATATAGAGTGGAGATTGATTTATCAGATAAAACTCCAGGAGAAAAATTTTATTTTTGGGAGATGAAAGGGGTTCCTTTAAGGTTTGAAATAGGACCAAAAGAGGTTGCAAATAAAGAAATAGTTATATTTAGAAGAGATATGAGAGAAAAAATAAAAGTAAAATTAAAGGATATAAAGAAAAAAATTGAAGAGTTAGCTGAGAAGATTTTAGAAAATTTAAAAAAGAGAGCAAAAAAGAAGTTTGATGAAAGTATTGTAAAAGTTAATTCATTGGAAGAGTTAAAAAATGCTCTTGAAAATAGGAAAGTTTGCTTATGCGGATTTTGCAGTATCGGCAACGAAGGTGTTGGGTGTGCAGAAGTAATAGAAAAAGAATATAAAGCAAGAGTTTTAGGAAGCCCAATGAATTTACCAAAAGCTCCTAAATTTGAAAAATGCATTGTTTGTGGAAAAAAAGCCAACGAAACAGTACTTATTGGATATCTTTATTAATTCTTTTTAAACTCACTAATTCTGTTTTTTATACCTTTTAAAAAAGCAAGAATTGCAGAGGCTTCTTTTTCATTTACCAATGTTTTTCCTAATAAAGCTTTCCAAGAAATAAAAACCAGTTCTGGATTATTTAATCTTGCAAATGGTAAAAGCCATTTAACAGTCTCTAAAATTCTATTTCTAATATTTTTGCCAGCAATATTTTGTTTTTTCCTTTTCTTTCTAATAAATAAACTGTACAGCACAACTGCAACGCTTTGCGCTAAATTCATTGTTTTGTATTTTGGGCTGCAAGGAATATTAACCAAAAAATCAAATTCTTTTAGTTCAGTATTGCTTAGGCCGCTAGGCTCTGGTCCAAAGAAAATAGCAATTTTATTTTTACTGTTTGCATATAATTCTGCAAATTCTTCCAAAAATAGAGCTGATCTAAATATTTTGCTATTAGAAATTTTAGCTGTTGTTCCAATGCTTAAATCTACTTTCTTTTTAACCTCTTCAATATTTTTGAAAATTTTAGCCTTTTTTAAAATGTCCTGAGCATGCATTGCTCTGGAAATAGTTTTTGCAGAGCTAATTTCTGCAATAGGGTTAATAAGCCAAAGATCCCGAAACCCAAAATTCTTTATAGCTCTTGCAACCATGCCGATGTTTTCTTCATAATGTGGTTTAACTAGTACTATTTTGATATTTTTCATTTAAAAAGGAAAAAACGAAACTCTTAAATTGGAATTTTTTCTTTTATTTGCATGCGAAAAATAATTTTTGCAGTATTTATTATTACTCTATTTGCTGTTAGCTACTCGCTTTCAGCCTCAGATATGGAAAAATATGTATTTGATAATTTTTACTTTCTAAAGCAGAATGAAAAACTTTCTGCAGAATTTTTAATTAAACATTCTAAAATTAAATATTGGGTTTTGAGCATAAAAAGTAATGATGAGATTATTTGCCTGTTAGCATTTCAAGATGTTAAAAATTCTCAATTACTAAAAACTAAAGAAATTAATAGAAAATTGTTTTATCTTGCATATGTGCTGATAAAATTTAAACAACTTGAAGAAAAATTTTTACAGCAACGCAGCTGGTTTTTTACGCTAACTAATGCAAATGCATTCAAAAATTTAGCACAACTTTTAGAAAATGAAAAAATAAGTTTACAGATTGTAAAGGAAGAAATCTCTACGGATAATATAAATAATTTATTTGATGAATTGGATACTTTAGCAAATATAGCTAACAATATTTCAACAATAATTGAAAATTCGATCTCTATTAAAAATAAAATTTATAATGAACCAAATACTAATCTTACATCGGAATTTGAGAGCTATTTTTATATGCAAAATGAAGGTAATCTTTACAATTTATTACAACAATTTCAACAAAAAGCAACAGACTATGTAACATTAAGAGTAGCTTTGGCAAAAAAGGATATTGCTAATGCAGATTTAGAACCGTCAACAAAACAACAGCTTATGCAAATTTTAGATGCTCCTTTTAGCTTAGCTACAATAAACCAGTATGTAAATATACTTTTGGCTAATAAACAATCTCTTGATCAATTATTTAGCTTATTACATTCTGCAAAAAGCCCTATTGAAATATTTCTTTCTGAGTTAGAAACAAGAGTAGAAAGGCATTATGCCTATAAAACTTTATATGGAGAGCATTCAAAATTAAAAAAGATAACCAACAACAGAATTTCAACTTTGCAACAAGCAGCAAATGAAATTCTTGCTACAAATATCAGAAATTTGTGGAATGACCAAAAATCTTTGCTGCTGTTTGAAACCAAATTTAAAAAAGCAAAAAACGCTTTTGAAAATGAAAATTACAAACTCGCGAAAGAGTTAGCAAACGATGCTTTAAATAATGCAATTTCAGTTTATAAAAAAGGATTTAAACAACAAGAAGCGGAAATTCCAATCCATGCAATTCTTCTCGGAATTTTACTAATAGTGTTATTTATTTTTAGAAAGAGGATAATGGAATTATTTAAGAAAAGAGAAGAGGAGGAAGAGCTTGAATATACTTAATCAAAAAGTTCTTTAAATACTTTTTAGCTTATAGATATAATGCCTATTA
>CAYLVV010000033.1:0-7402 GCA_964387215.1 uncultured archaeon | reverse complement strand
GGCTAAAAAAATTTTAAAGGAGGTTATTTAATGCCAAAAGAGGTTTCATTTTGTGCGGTTTGCGGTAGTGCGAATGTTACAAAGATAAAAGTAGGTAAAAGGTTTATGTTTAAATGCAATACATGCAAGGCTTTAATGCCCTATACATTTACAAGGGGCGGAAACCTTAAAGAAGGAAAATTAAAAGATGGAACTTTAATTCATTATTCTGTTGGAGCGATTATAAAGAAAGGAAAGAAAATTTTAATGTTTGAAAGAGCCTATTATCCCTTTGGCTATGCGTGTGTTGCAGGTCATGTAAAGGAAAATGAAAGCTATAAAGCAGCTATAAAAAGAGAAATTGAGGAAGAGTCTGGTTTAAAGGTATTAAAATTAAAAAAACTGCTTGAGGAGGATGTTAAAAATAATCCTTGTTCCCGAGGCTTTAAAGCGCATCACTGGGTGGTTTATGAAGCAAAATGTAAAGGCAGCCTAAAGCCAAGCGAAGAAGCAAATAATATGCGCTTTTATTCTATTGAGGAAATTAAAAAATTAGATTTAGAACCCGTTTGGCAGCATTTTTTCAGAAAATTAGGAGTGCTTAAATAATGCCTTTAATTATTGGAGTAACTTCGTTGCCAGGAAGTGGAGCATCAACTGTTGCTAAATTTTTTGCAAAACTGGGATTTAAAGTAATAAACGCAGATAAAATTGCCCATAAACTACTAAAAAAATCAAGTGTTAAAAAAAGGTTGGCAAAAGAATTTGGCAAAAAAATTTTTTCAAAAAATGAAATTAATAGAAAAAAATTGGCAGAAATAGCATTTAAAAATAAAAAAAGTTTACAAAAATTAAATAAAATACTACATCCTAAAATTCTTGCAGAAATAAAAAAAACCATTAAAGAGAAAAAAATAAAAAATAAAAATTTAGTACTGGATGCTCCATTACTTTTTGAAAAAAAGCTACATAAATTTTGTGATATAAATATTTTAGTTGTTGCAAAAAAAGAAACATGCATTAAGAGATTATGCAAAAAAGGTTTTAGCAAAAGAATTGCTGAAAAGATATTGCAAATACATAAATTAAAATTTAAAAAAGAGAAAGCAGATTATCTTTTAAGTAATAATTCCTCCTTAAAAGAATTGGAAAGGAAGGTGATTAATTTATGGAAGAAAATAGAGAAAAAATAAAAGCTATTTATCCTGGAACATTTGACCCTATTACTTTGGGCCATATTGATATAGTTTCTAAAGCTTTGAAAATTTTTGATAATGTGATTGTTGCTGTTGCGGAATCAAAACAAAAAAAGTTATTGTTTACTTTAGAGGAAAGAGTAAATCTTGTAAAAGAGGCATTAAAAGAATATAAAAATGTAGAGGTTTTTGGCTTCAAAAATTTATTAGTGGAGTTTGCAAAAGAGAAGAATTGTAAAATAATAATTCGTGGCTTAAGAGCGATATCTGATTTTGATACAGAATTTCAGATGGCTCTTGCAAATAAAAAAATGATGCCAGATATAAATACAATATTTATAATGCCGAATGAAAAATACTTCTACATAACTTCAAGCCTAATAAAGGAAATCTCCAGGCTTAATGGCAATGTCAGCTGTTTTGTCCCAAAAAATGTTGAGGAAGCTCTAAAGAAAAAGTTTGCAAAGTGATTTTTATGGATGTTTTAATTATCAGCGGGTCTCCCAGAAAGAACAAGAACTGTGAAAAGTTGGCTGAATATGCAAAAGAAAAATTAATCGGTTATGGATTAAAGGTAAAAATACTAAAACTTTCAGAATTGCACATATCTGCATGCAATGCCTGTAATTATTGTAAAGAAAAATTTGAATGCAAGATAAAAGATGATATGCAGAAAGTTTATGAGGATTTGATAAATGCAAAAGCTTTATTGATTATCAGCCCTACTTATTTCGGTAATGTTTCTGCGCAGCTTAAAGCATTTATGGATAGAACTCTAGTGCTGAGGAGGAATAATTTTATGCTTAAAGATAAATTCGGCGGAGCTATTGCAATAGGTGGAAGTAGAAATGGAGGCCAGGAATTTGTTATTAATGCAATTCACAATTTCTTCCACATTCATGGAATGATTCCTTTAGGTGATGATGCCCATTTTGGAGGAATTTTATATGGCAGCGCTGAAGATAGAATAGGCCTAAAAACTGTTGATAATTTATTATTAAAAATAAGGAGGCTTTTACATTGAAGAAAAAAATAAGAGTATTACCACCATCAATGAGAGAGAAGAAAAGATATTTATTAGTAGAGCTACTCTCTAAAAAACCATTGAAGATCTCTAAAAAAGAACTCTCTAAAGAGTTAAATAATTTCTTCCTTTCTTTTTTCGGAATTTTTGGTTTTAGCAAAATGGGAATTAAATTAATAAAATGGAACCCGAATACTAATGAATTGATATTGAAATCTAGCTTACATGCTTATGAAAATATTGCAGCAGCATTACAATTTTTGAAAGAAATCCAAAATATAAAAGTAATTCCTATCTGCAAAAGAATAAGTGGCACAATAAAGGGCTTAAAAGCCTAACCAATTCTTTTTTATAATTAACTCTGTAGATTATACTCAAGAGATGCTTATAATTTTAATAGGAGGTAATTAGCTTGTATCCAATAAGAGAAAGAGCTGCAGCATATGATAGAGTAGCTGCAATGTTTAGTCCTGATGGCAGGCTTTATCAGGTTGAATACGCAAGCAAGATTGTTGCCCAGGGCACAATGGGCTGTGGAATGGTTTATAAAGATGGAATTCTCTTTGGTGCAGATAAAAAAGTTTCCTCAAAATTGCTAATTCCGGATTCCATTGAAAAGGTGTTTATGATTGATGATAATATTGGTGCCGTTAGTTCTGGACTTGTGGGAGATGCTAGAAGGCTTATCCAATATGCAAGAGAAAAAGCCCAGGAGCATAATATGATTTACGGTGAGCACATCCATATTGAAAATTTAGTAAAAGACATTTCAAATATTAAGCAAACATTTACTCAATATGCTGGAATGAGGCCATTTGGAGTTTCATTTATTATAGGTGGAATTGACGATACTGGTAAAAGATTGTTTGAAACAGAGCCTAGTGGCTCATTAGCTGAATATAAGGCTGTTGCAATAGGAACAAACAGAAAGGCTGCAATGGAATTATTTGAAAAAGAGTATTATGAAGATATAAGCTTTGACGATGCTGTAAGGCTTATGCTTAAAGCATTGCAAAAAGGTTTAGCAGAAAAAGAGAAATTAGATTATAACAGGCTTGAATTTGCTTACATATCAGATGGCAAAATTTTTACTAGGATTCCAAAGCAGAAAATAAAAAATATAGCCACAAAGAGAAAATAGCTTTTTGTGATATGAAATGGTTAAGCTTGAAGATGCTATTATTGCTAGGTTTGAGTTTGCTAATGAAAGATTTGAGATTTTAGTAGACCCCAATTTAGCCTGGGATTTAAAGAAGGGAAAAAAGGTAGATATTAACGAATTATTGGCAATAAATAGAATTTTTAAGGATGCTAAAAAAGGTATTGAGCAAAGCAAAGAAGCATTGCAAAAGGCATTCAACACAACCGAGCTGGAAAAAATTGTAATTAAAATAATTAAAGATGGTAGCTTACAACTAACCACAGAACAAAGAAAAAGAATGATTGAAAATAAAAGAAGAGAAATAATAAATATAATTGTAAAAAATTCTTATAATCCGCAAACTAATGCCCCGCATCCAATGCAGCGTATTGAATTAGCTTTAGAGCAGCTTAAAGTAAATATAGACCCTTTTAAACCAGCTTCTGAGCAAGCAACTGAAATAGTTAAGAAGCTAAAAACAATAATGCCTATTTCGATGGAAAAATTAAGGCTTAAATTTTCAATTCCGGCTTCCGAAGCCGGAAAATCATTAGCAATTTTGCACAAATATGAGGTTAAAAAGGAGGAATGGCTTAATGATGGTTCATTAATTGCAGTAATTGAGATTCCAGCTGGTTTAAAACAGGAGTTAATTAATGCATTAGCCCATGCAACAAAGGGAAATTTTGATTTTAAGCAGGTGAAAGATAATGAGTGAAAATAATGAAAGAAAATTAAGTAGAAAGGTTGTAATTCCTGGTGAGGTTCTTACAACGGAAAGAAAAAAACTGGGTGCAAATGTTTTTTTGAGGGAAGGGAAAATAATTAGTAGCAGATTGGGTTTACTGCAAGAAAGTGCAGAAAGAATTTCTGTTATTCCTCTTGAAGGAAAATATTTGCCAAAAGAGAATGATTTTATTGTTGGTTTTATAACTTCTGAGAAGTATTATGGTTATACCGTAGATATAAATTCTATTTATGAGAGTATGATCTATAAAAGAGATTTACGTAAGCCTCTCAAAATAGGTTCTTTTATTTCCGCAAGAATAAGTAGGGTTAATGAATTGCATGAAGCAGAACTTTCAAATGTTAAAGTCTTATTTGGTGGAGAGATTATGAAAGTTTCCCCTGTTAAAATTCCAAGAATAATAGGAAAAAACAATTCAATGATTAATTTAATCAAAAAATATACCAAATCCTTTATTGTTGTAGGAAAAAATGGAATAATTTGGCTTAATGGTGGCAATATAGGTTTGGCTATTGAGGCAATACGTATTGTTGAAGCCGAAGCACATTTAACAAATCTCACTAACAGAATAACAGAATTTTTAGAAAAAGAAACGAAGGTGAAAAAATGAGAGTTGATGGAAGAAAAAATGATGAGTTGAGAAAAATAAAATTTGAAGTTGGTGTTTTGTCAAGGGCTGATGGCTCTTGTTATGTGGAATGGGGCCAAAATAAAATAATTGCAGCAGTTTATGGGCCAAGGGAATTATTGCCTAAGCATTTGGCAAACCCATATAGGGCAACAGTAAGATATACTTATAGAATGGCAACATTCTCAGTGCCTGAAAGAAAATCCCCTAAGCCAGGAAGAAGAGAAATTGAAATATCAAAAGTTTCAGCAGAGGCTTTGGAAAAGGCAATATTTTTGGAATATTATCCTAATACAGCTATAGATGTTTCAGTACAAGTATTTGATAGCAATGCTAGTACAAGAGTTGCTGCATTATCAGCAGCAGCATGTGCATTGGCTGATGCAGGCATAGCAATGCGTGATTTGGTAAGTGCTGTCTCAGTAGGCAGAGCAAATTCCGAATATATAATTGATTTGCGTAAGGAAGAAGAAGATGCTCCGGATGCAGTAGATTTAGCTTTGGCTATTCTACCAAATACTGATGAAGTAGTATTATTTCAAATGGATGGTATTCTAAGTAAGGAAGAGTGTAGTAAGCTTTTGCAACTTGGCATTAAAGGTTGCAAAAAGGTTTACGATCTTCAAAAGAAAGCTCTCAAAGAGAAATATACTAAGGAGATTTTACAGTGAGGTGTTTTATATGGAAGATATGTTTTGGTTATTACAGGCTGATAAAGTATATGAATTTTTACAAAAAAATAAACGCTTGGATGGAAGAAAGTTTGATGAATATAGAAAAGCTATTGTAACCAAAAATTTTAGCAAAAATGCAGACGGTTCTGCATATGTCAAACTTGGCAAAACAGAAGTTATTGCTGGCATAAAGCTGGATTTAGGCCAACCTTATCCAGATAGTCCTGATGAAGGTGGCTTAAGCACTGGAGCAGAGTTATTACCAACAGCATCTCCGGAATGGGAAGCAGGACCACCGGATCCTCAGAGTATAGAATTAGCTAGAGTTGTAGATAGGTGTATAAGAGAATCCAAAGGCATTGATATGAAGAGTTTATGCATAAGAGAAGGAGAACTATGTTATGTAGTTTATTTAGATTTCTACGTTACAAACTATGATGGAAATTTATTTGATGCTTGTAGTTTAGCTGGAACTGCAGCATTAATGAATACAAAGGTTCCAAAAGTTGAAGATGATAAAATAGTTAAAGGAGAATATATAGGCAAATTAAAATTTTCAAAAAAGCCACTATTAACAACTTTTGCAAAGTTAAAAAACTACGTTCTGTTAGATCCAAATTTAGAGGAGGACAAAATTTTAGATGCAAGATTGCATATCGCAACAACAGAGGATAACGAAATATGTGCATTCCAAAAAGGTGGTTCAGGAAGCTTTACAGCTAAGGAAATTGAAAGTTGCATAGAATTGGCTTTGAAGGAATCAAAAAGATTAAGAAGTTTGCTATAGCAGAATTAATTAAGTATTGGTGAAAAAGATGGTAACTAGAAAAGTAAAGTATGCGGGAAGATTTAGCAGCAGATATGGAGTAGGCATAAGAAGGAGAGTTAATAAAATAGAAGAAAAGCAGAGAAAGAAATTTATTTGCCCTAATTGCTATTCACAAAAGGTTAAACGCATAAGTGCATCTATTTTCTTTTGCAAAAAATGCAATACTAAGTTTGCAGGTGGTGCATATTATCCAGAAACATTACAGGGAAGCATAGTAAAAAGAATGGTTTCACAGAGGCAGTTTTTACCCTTAATGGAAGAATTATTAACTGCTAAAGAAATTGAAGAAAAAGGTGCAGAAACAGAATTGGAGGAGGTAAATAAGAATGTATAAATGCATGCGTTGTAAAACTACTGTAGAGAGTTTGCCGAGAGGCAATATAAGATGTCCTAACTGCGCATATAGGATTTTTTTCAAAGTTAGGCAGCCAGTAGTTAAAAAAATTAAGGCAAGATAGATTAATGAGTATTATGAGTATTCTTTTTACTACCTCTAGAAAGCCATCCAAAAGAACAAGAGCTTTTGCAAGAGATTTATGTAAATGTATTCCATACGCAAAATTTTATTCCCGCGGAAAAGCGAATATTGAAAAATTGGTAAGTATTGCAAAAAAAGAAGCTTTAGATTTTATTGTTATGGTTCTTGAGTCAAAAGGAAATCCCTCAATGCTTAGAGTAATTAAATTAGCAAATACCACATGGAATTATGCTTATGAAATAAAAATAAAATTACACAAATTGAGAAAAGAATTTACAAAAGAAAAATTTTTTGTAAAGGAGATAAAGCTAGAAATTAAAAATAAAGAAATTGGGAATTTATTCAAAGAGTTAAACATTTTAAGTTATAAAGAAGCTGACTTTATTCTAAAGGAAAAGAAAAAGGTAATTAGCCTTTTCTATAAAAATAAAGAAATTGGCCCGAGGTTTGAAATTTATGATATCAAAAAATTTTAATTATAGCATGAAAATAAAAGTGGAATTTAATGAGCCTAAAGAGTGTGAAGCAATATATAAAAGCATAAATATTGAAAAACACAAATTTGAAAGAAGCAAAGCATCAATAAATATAAAAAATAACACTCTCTCTATCAATATATTAGCTAAAGATTCAAAAGCGTTAAAGGCATCGTTTAATACTTATCTAAAATTAATCTCAGTTTTGCATAAGGTTTGGATGTTAAAA
>CAYLVV010000032.1:0-7576 GCA_964387215.1 uncultured archaeon | reverse complement strand
GCAGCCTATAAGCTACAGAATATATGTTGATTTTGAAGATAGGAATTTTTTGAAAGAGAGAATGCAGGATATTAACAAAGCATCGCTTAAAGAGGATTTAAATTTTAAAATTTCAGCATATAGCCTAAAAATAAACTTTGATGAGAACTCTAATTATGAAAATTTGAAAGAGAAAATCAATAATGCGTTAGAGGATTTCAATGTAAAATATAGCTTAGATGAGCCAAGGGTTTATATTAATGCGGATATAAATACTTCCAAAGTTGATAATAATGTTATTTCAGAAATTCAGAAATTAATTTTTGCTTATGATTTGAATTTAAATATGAAAAGGTTTGCATTGCTTGAGTTGGATATTAATAAATTAATAGATGAAAAGAGCAAAGAAGAATTTTTGCTAAGCAAAAAACAAAATGGATTAGTAAATGTTGAAAGGAGCATTGGAGAAGATATTAATGTAGAAATACAAGCTATAGGTGTTAGGGACAAATTGGAATATATAGAAGTTAAAGAAAGCTCTTAAGTTTTGGTTAATTTTAGCAGAGCTTCAGCTAAATCTCCGTTTGTTTCCTTTAATGCCTTTTTTGCTTCTTCCAAGCTTACATTTGCTTTTTCAGAGAGTAATTTTATATCCTCCTCACTTATATCAGATTCTTCTTTTGCATTGCCTATTATTTGATATGTTTTCTGGTTTGCAAATTCCATTTCTATTATCTGGGGATTCTCTATAATTAACTTTTTATCATCTAATTCAAAAACCACTCTTTTTGCATTTATTTGCTTTGTTTTTAGATTTTTCATTAGGGCCTTTAATTGCATGGGGTTAAACATAAGATATTTATAAAATAATGAAATATTTAAGCTTATGTATCTCGGCAACAAGATACCTTTGCTGAGTATTTATTTTAAGCTTCCTGAAAATGTTAAACATATTTTATTTTTCTCCGTGCTGAGGAGTTTGTTTTTTGCGGCCGCTGGAATTTACATTCCTATATTTATTTTTGATTCTTTAGGAATTTTTTATGTTATTTTATATTTTCTACTCTATTACGGAATATTTCAAATTTTGTGCACTATAATTGTTAAGGAATTGCTGAAGAAAAAATCCGCTGAATTTTTACAGACGCTTTCTATATTTTTTATATTTTTGCAGCTTTTGTGTTTGAATTTTTTTAAGGGTCCGCACTTAGTAATTTCAACAGCATTCTTTGGATCATTAGCATTGGTGTTTTTCTGGCTGCCGCAACATTTAATATTCGGGATTTTCGGAAGAAGGAGGGAATTAGCAAAAGAATTTGTTGTTGTAAATATTGCTATGATATTGATATTGGTCTTCTTTCCCTCAATTTCTGCTGTACTGATTAATGTGTTAAACTACTCATTATTCTTCCTTCTAATTTCCTTAATAATTTTGATTTTTGCAGTATTCGGAATATTTTATTTTAAGCAGAGCAGAAAAATAAAAATTAAAACTCCTGGAAAGAGAATAAAGAAGAAATTTTCAAAATTATTTGTGCTAGAGGGTTTGTTTGCATCATTCTATATTATGATGGATATAGTTATTTATATGCTGGTAAAAGATATTTTGATTTTTGGGATTGTTAAATCTGGTTTGATGCTACTTTCAGCATTAACCGCATATATAATTTCAAAAAGGGTTGATAAAAGGCACGACTATGCATTAGCAACTATAGGAATTATGGTAAGGAGTAATATATTTACTGCATTATTTTTCTCATTTAATGCAACAACAGCAATAATCGGTGCTTTATTATTGGGCTTGGTAGCTCCAATTGCAGACACTCCGTTCAGCAGTTTTTTATATAATATGGCTAAAAAATATGGAGCGGAAGTAATATATCACCATGAAATGCTGTTGGGTTTTTCCAGGCTGATGGGATTTTTGATATTTTTAATTTTAAGTTTAAATGAAAGTATGTTCTTGGCTGCGATAATTTGCATTTTATTGGGGATAACATATTACTTTACAAGTATTGGAGAGGAGATAAGAGAATTTATAGCTTCCTAACTCCGTATCTTTTAACTAATTCTAAAATTGGTTTTAATTCCCTTAAAGAGATATATTTTAGGCTCAGCTGCTGCTCTGCTTCTTTTGGCAATGTTTTACTTACGAGTTCTCTGATTACCAAAACCTTCTTTTTCCAATATTTGCTTTGGCATAATTCAACAAGGCAGCCAGCTGAATAACTTAAACATAAAAGGAATGAAGATTCTGCAACAAGATCCGCAGCAATACTGCGCCAATTAGCACTTAAAATTATTTTATCCCCTATTTCCGGGTTTAAATGTTTGATGCCAAATTCTTTATCTGCTTTTGGGACTAAACAAAAAACTTTTGCTTTTTTATTTTTTCTTGCGTTTTTAAAAAAATTTGCTAAGAGTAAACTTCCAGAATTTTTCTCGGGAATAATTAAAATATTAAATTCTAATTCAGCTAAAATTTCTGCAATCTGTTTTATTATAGATTCTATGCTAACTATTCCAATAATATTTTCAATCTTTTTAATTTTTGAAGCAACAATTATTCCAACTAATGGTTTTTTCATATAAATCACTTCTTAAATGCAAATCTTCTATGCACTTCCTTAAGCTCTTTGTCGGATTTTTCTTTTTTAAATATTTTAGGAATTTCGGAAATTTCAAATTTAAATCCGGTTTTTTTAATAAGGAAGATAAAGAAAGAGAGTAAAATTGAAATTATGAATAATAGGAGTAATAATAGTGAAAGTAGCATAATGAAATTTTTTCTTTCAGCCAAACTCATACTCGTGAACCATTCCATTGGGTTTTGTTTTTCTTCAACGTAAAGTTGGGAAAGTTTAAGCTTTACCAGTTTTTTTCTAAGTTCTATTTTGCTACTTTTTTCGCTAATATTGAAATCTTTTCTTATAAAAGTATTATTTTCGCTCCAGAATATAGAATAGTTAGCAATAGGTACAATAATGCTGCAAATGCCAATTTTTGAAGTTTTGCATTTAATTGCTTTACATTTTTTATTTACATCTATAAAATTGAAATCGTTTTGCTTAGCGCAATTAAAGTCAAACAAATAAATTTCTGCTGAAGCCAAGCCGGAATTATTATTATCTATTGTACTTATTACTATATTTTTTTCATCTATTAAGCCGTCGCAATCATCATCAATGCCGTTAAATTTTTCTGCTGCATTAGGATGTATATTTGCATCAGAATCGTTGCAATCATTTTGGCAAATAGTGTAACCATCGTTATCTTTATCAAAACCTTCATCTATTAAACTATCACAATCATCATCAATGCCGTTGCATAATTCTGTTGCATTGGGATGTACATTAGCATCAAAATCGTTACAATCTCTTAAGTTAAGCTTTGGATCATCGTAATAGCCATCATTATCTCTATCTGGAGCTTTGCTGCAACCTTTAGTAAAAATCTCATAAATTTCAGCTAATGCATAAATACCTAAAGAGTTAATTTCAGTTTCATCAGAAAATAACATAGAAGGTTTTTCAGTAAATGAGATCGGCAATTCCTCAAAAACATAATCTAATTCTTTTTTTGCAGTAGATTCAAAATCTGCTTTAATAGCTGCATCCTTTTCAAAACAGGCAGCTCTTAAAAATAATGCAGAAAACAAAACTCTTACAAAAGGCCTTCT
Organism: uncultured archaeon; assembly: GCA_964387215.1. Lineage (GTDB taxonomy): Archaea > Iainarchaeota > Iainarchaeia > Iainarchaeales > CAYLVV01 > CAYLVV01. The sequence continues at coordinate 3,918 of CAYLVV010000032.1, read as the reverse complement.
ACTTAATGATACTGTAGAGGAGTTAAATCTATAAGGGCTGTTGCTGTTTCTTCTTAACGCGCTTTCGGAATTTTCAAGCTGCATAATCCATTGCAAAGAATCAGCAAAGTTTGAATCTTCCAAATAAATATAAGGATTTGAAAGCTGCAAATAATAGAGGATGAGTGCTGTATCATAAAGTAATTCCTTAGAGGTTAATGTGATTATATTATCTGCATAACATGTATTTTCAGCAGCATTTGGACCTTGGAATCTTGCATAATTTGCAATTAAGCCATCGCATTCCTTAATGCTAAAAATTCCTTTAAGCAGATAATCATAGGCTTTTTTAAATTTGGAAGAGTTTTCAGTATTAGCGTCAGCTAAACCATAAAATATTCCAGCAGTAGAAGCAATTTGGTCTTTGTAAATAGAATAGTATTTTACATAGGCTCCGTCTCCGCAGCTCGGAGTATCATTATTATTAAGGACCCTAAAATCACATGGTAATAAGCCTATAGGAATCTCTCCATTGTTTGAGGATTTGAGCAGAGAGGCTTTTATCCCTATATCATTTTCATTATCAGGGACTAAAATTAAATCTTTAAGAGCATTTCCAGCATTTTTTGCAGCGTTAAATGCTTCTGCATCATTAAATAATCTATAGTATTTAAATAAAGCAAAGGAAGAAACTGCTGTGGTTTTTAGATCCGTTTTTAGGTCAATATTATTTGGACCTAAAGAGAAGTGCCACATATTAAATTTTGCAGTAATATTTTTACATTCTGCAGATGCTCCAGTTACTCCTTGAATGCTTTCTAAAACATAATTGGTTATACCGCTTTCATCTTTCTGCATATCCTTTATTCCGTAGTTAGCATCTGAAGAAACCCATTGCCAGCTAAGCAGAAAATTTTTTAGATCCTTAATTTTTGAATTGTCATAATCTTTAAGGAGGTTGTTTTCCTTAAGCATTAATGTTAAAAGTAGGAAATGGGAAGTTGCTGCAGTAGTAAATTTTTCTTGGTTTATTTTGGAATACGGGATTCCGTTAGAAGAATTTTCTGCAATTAGGCTAAATGCTTGAGATATTGAATTTTTAAGCTGAGAAAGTTTTTCTTGTTCTAAAGAAAATTCTGTTGAATAGGTTATGGAAAATACTAGCAAAAAAAATGTGAAAAGGGAAAATAAATTTTTAGACATCTAAAAAAGAAGCTAAAAGGATTTTTAAAAAGTTTCTTAAAGCAGGTTTTTATGGCAAGGGAAATTATAGGTAACCTAGAGAAATTTTTGGAAAATTTTCCAGAGGTGAAGGAAGATAGCGAGAAAAGGAAGGCATTAGAAACTTACTTTAAGATTGGTGGAATTGTTTCTGCAGAAAAAAGGGGAAATTCTATAAGGATAAATTATCCGGATTATTTAAGGCTTAGAAAGCAGTTGGCTGATATTGAAAAGCAGATTAAACTTTTAGAAAGTAAAAGGAGATTTTGGGAAAAAAGAAGGTTTGAAGCAAAAATTTATGATATTAAAAATAAGGCATTGATGTTGGCTTCTCCTATATATTGGAAACATTTGCAGAAATGTTTGGTGGATGAAAAATATAGGAGAGATGCGGAAGCTGTAAAGCTTCCTATTGAGATGGTTGCCGAACCTAAATATAAAGCCATGATAGAGATGTTTGTAAATAATGAAGAGTATAGGAAACAATTGGTTGAGACTGTAAATGAATCTATAGTTTATAAAAGAGATAAGAGAATTGCAAAATATGCGCATATTTTGCAGAAGTTTAGGCTGGAAACCGCTAAGCATAATTTAGATAATATAAATAAGAAGATTGAATATTTAAGAAATGCAAAGAAAGCAATTGAAGTAATAATGAAATGGTTAAAGGAGTAGTGAGATTATGGCTAAGAAAGAAGAGATAGAAAAAATAAAGGAAGAAATTGTTTTCCTAATGGATTCTGTGCTCGAGGACCCTACTGTGCCGAGGAACATAAAGAATTCTATTGAGGAAGCCAAAAAGAAAATAGAAAACTATAAAGATGTTACAAATATAAGCATGGCAATATATATGCTGGATGATTTAAATAATGATCCAAATATGCCCTCGCACACAAGAACTGAACTATGGAAAGTAATTTCTAGGCTTGAGGAATTAAAGGAGAAAATTAAAAAATGAGGGCTGAAATTTTAGAAGCTGCAAAAGAAAAAGGAGTAATTTTGGCTAGCGATGCGTATGCTCTATTAAAAGATAGAGAGGATTATAGAGAAATTATTGAAAAGTTGGCAGAATTGAAGCCTATAATTAATAGGGAGGATATAGAGAAATTAATAATTAAAAAGGAAACCAAAGTTGCAATAGATTTTTCCGTAGAAGTAAAAGGAAAATTAAAGGAGAAAACCTCTAAGGAGTATGAAGCTAATTTTAGGATAATAAAAAGCTTAAATGAGGAAAAAGGCATTAAAGGTAGTGCTGAAGAGTTTGCGGAAATGTTTAGGAGCAAATACGAAACTATTAAGGAGTTATTTAAAAAGAGGGGATTAACAACTAAGCCTATAAGCAGCATTAAGAGAAGTTTTCAAAAAGAAGTAGTTGTAATTGGAATGGTATTTGAAATTTGGAAAAGTAAAAACGGAAACTTATGCATTACATTGGAAGATTTGGAAGATAAATGCACAATAATATTTCCAAAATCTAATGAGAGATTGTTTGCTAGGAGTGAAAAAATTCTTTTAGATGATGTTATTGCTGTAAAAGGAAATAAAATAAGCAATAATGCAATTATTGCAAACGAATTTTATTATGCAGATTTTCCAAATGAGAAAGTAAAGCTTATTGACAAGCCAATAAGTATTTGCGTAATTGCAGATATTCATATTGGGAGTAAGCTATTTTTAGAAAATAGGCTGAAAAAATTTTTGGAGTGGTTAAAAAGTAATGAGGCTGAAAAAATAAAATATCTTTTTATTGTTGGAGATAATGTTGATGGTGTTGGAGTATATCCAGGCCAAGAAAAAGAGCTTAATATTTTGGATATTTATGCTCAATATGAAGAGTTGGAGAAATATTTATTGGAAATTCCCGAGCATATAGAAGTTTTTATTTGTCCAGGGCAGCACGATGCTGTTAGGCTTGCTGATCCGCAGCCTGCGATACCAAAAAAGTTTCTTCCGGAATTAAGTAAGCTTAAAAATTTTCATTTAGTAAGTTCTCCGAGTTGGATAGAAGTTGAAGGTTTAAAAGTATTAATTTATCACGGAGCTTCATTAAATTCTTTATATTCAAAAATAAGCAGTTTGAGTGCAAAAGAGCCTGAGAAGGGAATTATTGAAGCATTAAAAAGAAGAAGCTTAGCGTTTGAATATGGGATAAAGCAGCCTTATCTGCCAGAGGAATTTGAACTGATGCTTATTAAAGATAAACCGGATTTTTATTTCGGTGGTGACACGCACCATATAGGATATGCATGTTACAAAGGAATTACTATTGTTAATACCTCCACTTTTCAGGCGCAAACAGATTTTCAGCTTAAGCAAGGGCATGTGCCTACTCCAGGCATAATACCTATTATAGAATTAGATAAAAGGAAATTAATTGAAAAGAGGGTTTAATATGATTGCTGACGAGCAAACTAAAAAATATTATGAAAGTTTAACTAAAGAAGTTTGGAAGCAGTATGAAGTCGCAAAAAAAGCAAAAGAGAAAGGGTTTGATCCTAGCCTCGAGGTAGAATGCAAGCCAGTTGCAGATCTCGCGCAAAGAGCTGAAGAAATTATCGGCTTGAAAGGGCTTGCAAAAAGATATAGGGAATTATTAAGGGAGGAAAAAGATAGAATTAAGATAATATTTCAAATTTTTAAGGAAATTATTGAAGAAAAATGGATAAAAATACCTGATTTGGAGAAAAGGATTGAGCTGGCAATAAAAGCAGGATTAGT
>CAYLVV010000031.1:0-7591 GCA_964387215.1 uncultured archaeon | reverse complement strand
TTGCAAGTAGTTCAAGTAATTTTTGGCATCTTTTAAACTGCCTCCAAGATTCAATTTTTGTGCGTTGTGCATGTTTAGGAACTTTTTCAAAAGATAAATCTATTTGCTCCTTTTCAGGGCTAACCCTCAAAACCTTTGCGGCGCGGATTTGATTTTCCTTTACAAAATTTCTAATATTTTTTACCCAACTTGAAGCAACTTCTGAAATATGAACAAAACCTGTTAAGCCTTCATATTCAAGTAATTCAACGAAAACTCCATAGTTTAGAATTTTTTTAACTCTTACAACTACTATTTCTCCTACCTCGGGATATTCCATTTTTAGTCACTTCTAAGCACAATACCTTTTTTAACATTCAATTTTATTTTTGAACCTCTCGGGTATGCCAATATCTCATTACATTTTATGCAATGCACAATTCTGGAGGCGCAAGAAAAGATAACCTGAGTATTTCCGCATTTTTCGCATTTTACTTTTAAAAAATAACTCCTAGGCTTAGAATCTTCAATTATTTTTTGTACAATAGGATCTGCTTTTAATTTCATCAACTAATCACCTCTGCAAGTTTTTTTTCTATTAAAATATTGGCAATATTATATGGAAGTTGAATAACATCATTATTTTTAAATGGACCATATTCTTTCATATCCTGGCCTAAAAACTTAGGGATATCAGCACAAATTTTTATTTTTAATATTTTTAAGTCATCACTTTTAATTTTTTTCTCTTTAAGCGTTGGTGAAAAAACCTCATCAAGAAGCTTATTATGTTTTTCAAGTATTTTTAATATATTTTGAAACATTTCTTTTTCTACTGGAGGAATTTTTGGAATTTCATAACTTTCCAATCTTGAAGCTAATAAAGCCATATTAAGTAATTTTTTTTCTCTTAAGCTTAACAGCTCTTGAACCATGCGCTTTAAATTTGCAAAAGCTTTAACATCAGCATCGGAAAAATCCTTCAGAGATTCTAAATAGCGCTTTTTTTCATTTTCTAAAAATTCGTATAGAGCATTATAAAAATCATCATCTACATTAACAAGCTTGGAAGTGCTTTTCTCAAGCCTATAAATTCTGCGCAAATCTTCATAGCTTAAGGGCATTATTTCACCAACGGTTTTGCTAAATGTTTTGCAATTAAATATATTGCTAAATTTTTTTCTATATATGCTATCTCATTATCAAACTTATAGTGTGAGCCGTTAAAATAGAATTTGGGAGTCTTTTTAATTGCTACTTTTATTTCTGTATTATCAAAAACAATTGCATCCTTTAAAGGATCAAAATTTTTAAGTTCATCCAAGCTTAAAATTTTTGCTTGTAAGCCTGTGCCTCCGTGCAAAGAATTTGGCAGGCGCAAAATTTTATTGATATCTATTGAAGTCTGCCTATCTATATAGACTTTTACTTTATTAATTGCATACTGAATTAAATTTTCCCAAAATAGTTTTGCTCGTGGTATTTTAGGCAAAAAATTATTTTGCAAATTTTCTAAAAGTTCTTTTTTGTTTTCCAGAAGTTTTTGCATCTTGGAATAAGGGCTATGAGTGGTGAGAGAAAGCAACTCAGCATTATTTTTTTCTATTATGTTGTAAATTTCCTTTTTTATTTTTTTAGCTATAGTGCTACTATCATTAAATCTTAACCCTTTATCCTTATATACAAAATTCTCGGGAGTTAAATTATGCAAAGTAATATAATCCATTAATTCATTCCTGGCTTCTTTTGATAGGGACTTTATTTTTTCAGCTCTTATATGGAGATGGTATCCTTTGTGGCCTGAGAAATTTATAAGATAATCCTCAAAAATATCAAATTCTTTTTCAAGAATTTTAATTAATCTATAAAGCTCTTTTTTTGCAGCATTTAAACATTCTTTGCAAACCCATTGCTGATATTTAACATTTGCTCCGCATTCTATACATTTTTGAGGTTTTCCTTTTCCAGAAGCAGAACATTTTTCACAATACCAAATATCATGCTGCTGCTTACACTCAGTATCTAAATCATCAGCATCAATTTCATAAAATAAATCTGCAGCAATTCTGTTTTTGTTTTGCATTGGCACAGCGGAAGGATTTTTATAATAGCTTCCGGAAAATGAGATATAGAGCGGAGTTTCCTCTCTTAAAAATGCATTTAACTCTTTATAATTAGTAAAAGATAAGTGTCTTTTGTAAATCTTCTCATGAAAATTTCCGATTCCAAATTCTCTTTTTTCTATTTGGTTTGGCTCCTTAATAAAAATTTTATTATAAAAATTTGAGAATTCATTTTTGAGGAATAATTCTGCATTAACAACCTTCATTTTTTACAGCTCCTTTTATAAAATTGTAACGGGCTTTTTGTATTACAATTGGAGATGCATAACATCATTTCCTTCATTTTTTCACAATTGTAAGGCTTATAGCCTTTTTTAGAGATTCTTTCAACTTGGTATTTTGTGGTTTTTTCTTTAAAGTTTGGTGTGCTTTTAAATATTTCAACAATTTTTTGGGTCGGCATACCTATTGCAACTAAAAAAGCTGCCAAAGAATATCTTGCAAAATGAGAAAGGTTTTCTCCGGACAAGGCAGCATTATAAAGGGCTTTAATACAAGGAGGAAATGCGCCTATATCTATATTTTTTATATTAATCGAGGTTGAGGCTTTTGAGTATATTTTCTCCTTTATATTATTCGCGTAGCTCTTAATTTCCTTAGGAACTGAATTTGGATTTATTTTATTTATTTCATTATACACAATGTGTTGAGAAAATGCAGCAAGGAATTGCAACAAAGAATTTGAACTTAAATGAATATTTCCATTTTTTAAATTCTGAAATTTCAAATTTAAATCTTTATGAAGAAAGGAAGCTTCACAATATTGGAGTAATGGAATAATGAAAGAACTTCCCGAAAGAGATATTGATATATTTAATTCTTGAGCCAAATCCAAAGCATTCTTAGGAGATATATCTTGTAAATAAAAATAAGTAGTTTTGTATATGCTGCTTGTAAAATTTTGAATTGCTGAGAAGCCTAAAAGCCTTGCAAAAATTTTTGCAATTGGAAAAGATAATATCTCTTGGAGTAAAAATTCTTTATCCGAAAAAATTCTAATTTCATAGGGCTTATTGCTGAAGGATTTTATTATTCTTAAGGAGGCCCTTTCCAGTAATTCTTTAGGAAGTTTATTAAGAGAAATATTATTTTGTGCAACAATTTCCTTGGCTGTTTTGCTGAAAGGAAATTTTGCAGCAAATTGCAGCTCTTGCAAAGAAAGCATAATTATATTTATCCGGAAAAAAATTTATAGTATCATATGTGCTAGGTAGAATGTCATTTTTGCCTCATTAATATTATAGCTTATCCTCATAGGGGAATCGCTTTTAAGCTCTAACAAAATTTTCTCTGAGGCGGGTTTTACAATATTAGAGAGAAAATTTAGAGAATATTTTGAAATTACTTCCTCTTTTGCATTAATTTCAATATTTTTAGTTCCCTTTGCCTCTATATGTAAAGCTCCTTGAGAGCCTCTGGCCTCAATATAAAGCTTGGAATTTTTAACTCTTAATACTACAGAACTTCCAAATAATGAAGCATCCTTTAAAGCTTCCTTAAATAGCTTTGCATTTATTTGCAAAGAACAATCAAAATCCAATTTTTGCTGAGGTATTTTAACATCCGATTGAGAGATTTCTAATAAAGGCAGGGAAAATTCCCTATGTAATTCAGATTCTAGAATAATTTTCATCTCCGCATCTGTAAGTTTCAGTTTTAATTTATCTTCAGGCATTGCTCTGGAGAGTATTTTTGAGAATTCAATAATATCTACACCTGCTAAAGTTGGCTCAACATTAAATGATTCAAACGATTTTTTTGGCATGGAAAGCTCAACCAAAACTATTTGGCTTGGATCTATTGCTTTAAATGAGATTCCTCTTTCATTAAATCTAAAATTTCCCTCTGAAATAAAGGACGAAATTGCATCAACAGCTTTTTGGAAAGTAGTTGCGTCTTTAAATTCTATCATCCCACCACCCTAATAGCTTTAGCAAATACCTAATTTTAAATCTTACGCTAACTTTCTATTCTTGGAGCCAAATAATAAACCAATTTTGCATTATTTATGGAATATTCTATTTTAAGAGGGGCATCGGTAGTCAGGCTTATTGTAATTTCATTATCCGAAGAAGATGCTTTAATTATATTTTGCAAATAATCCAAAGGAAACATTGCAATTGCTTCACTGTTGCATTCTAACATTGGCAAATTTTCTTTGCTGCAGAAGGTATTTGTTTCTCCTTTATTTGAATTTGAGCTAATAGTTAAGCCTTCCTTATTTAAAGAGATTAGGATATGTGTTGATATTAAAGATGCATCTTTTAATGCATCCTGCATAATTGATGCATTTAATTTTGCTTTAGAGCTGAATTCTATTTTTGGATCAGGAAGCTCTTGGGCTGTAATATCAAGCAATGGCATCTTAAAAGTCCTCTTTGTTTTATTTTGAAAAATAATTTCCATTGTATTCTGCAAAAGTGAAAGCTTTAATTTTTCTTTTGATTTTGCTCTAGAGAGTATCTGCAGGAAATATCTCAAATCAACTCCTGCATTGTTATTTTCAAAGTTATAACTTTCAAATGAGTCTTTTGGCATAAAGAATTCAATCATTGCAATTTGGCTTGGATCTGTTGCTTTAAAATAGAGGCCCTCTTTTTTAAAATGGAAAACCCCTTCCTCAACTAAATTTGCAATAGCTTCAATGCATTTTTTGAATTTTACAGCATCCTGGCTTACTAGTTCTGGCATAAAATAATTTGCATGGATTATATTAAAAAAGTTTCATAGGTTAGCAGAATAAATCATAATACATTGGTAATTTTCCATGTAAAATTAAACTCGGAATATTATCGAAAGGCCAAATTTTTATGCAACCTACTCGTGGAATAGGAAAAATAAAAATTACATGGCTTTTAACATAAGCATCTGGAATTGCGTATGCAGTAATGCAGGGATTTTCTGTGCATAATAAACAGCTGGAAGAAAAATTTTGTTCATTTGGCTGCAAAGCACATAAGCAAAACATTCTTTCTTTTTTGCTAATATCAATAACTGGATACCAATTTTTCGGTTTTGAAATTAGCTCTTTATTTTCCAATTGCTGATAGAATATCTTTCCGCAATGTTGGTCAATAAAGGGATTGTTGTCTCCTTTAGTCAGATAAAAGATCCCATCTTTAGCTTTTATTTTTGCAATTGCTCTGTGGATAATTTGCCTTCCCTCTAACAAAGAGGTATAAACAATAATGCTATTATTTTTATCCCAAAAAATTGTTTTATTTACATCTTTAAAGAAAATCTTTCTATTTTTATAATCTATTTCGGCATATTCTACAAGAGGTTTATTACCTATGCTGAATGGAAGCTCTACTTCAGCAACTCTAATATTTTCCTTCACTCCGGAAAGAAAAACTATATCCCCGCGGGAAAGCAAAGGTTTCATAGAGGGGCTCATTATTATTGTTCCCGGCTCAGGTGTTGAAAGTATAACACCTAAGATGAAATAAGTAAGAAATGCTAAAATTGCTGCAACAAGTATATAAATAATCTCTGCAATAAATTTGTTGTTATTTGGATTAAGCTTTGGCATTAAATATAAATCAACATAATAGAAAGGATCTATATATTTTAGAAATTCTAATTTTTTCTTTATTTTATGGAGGAGTTGATTGACCAAGTGCAACACCTGAAGCAATTAAATGTGCCAAACGCAGAGGCTCTGGTAAAGAAGAATGTAGAATGCTTTTTTTAATTATTCTTTCCGCATCCTTTTTTTCAATTCCTGAAATCTGAAAATAAATATTGTTAAACTTAAAAATTTCTCCTGCTTTTTTAAGAAAGGAAATTCTCTTCTCAAAAGAATTTAAATTGGAAAGTGCATTTTTGAATTTTTCTATATTTGGTTTTCTTTTTGAGATTGCTATTACAGGCATTTTCAATTTTTCATTAATTTTTTGTATATTTACTATATTAAAACCTGCAAAATTTATGCCGCTAAGCATGATGCATTTTGTTTGCGGAAGAAATTTTGTTTTTTTGACCATTGAAATTATTTTATTTGTTGCATCTAAGCCGTCTATCCTTATTTTACTGCACAAAATTCCTTCCACTTTGTGATCGAGCCTATAAACTACGCCAATCAAAAATGCAAACTTGTCCTTATGCAAGTTTTTAAAACCATCATCAAAACCAATTACTGTTGCTGCTTTTTTAATCATATAAAAACCTTCGCATTTTTGGAAAGAAGGTTTAAAAGATATTTAATGCCATTAGCATTAAATTCTATAATATTTCCTTCTACAGAAAATTCTTTCTCGGCTGCTTTTAACCCCTCTAACTCCCGAGCTTTATTTTCTTTGGTTAGCTTATAACACACCTGCAAAACGTGTTTTATTTGGTTTTCATATTCTAAAACAAAGTCGCATTCCCTCTTATTCAAAAAATAGTATAAAGAGTATCCTGCTTTAAAGAGTTCCGAAGCTACAAAACTTTCAAATCTTCTTCCATAATCTGGTGTATAAGGTAAAAACAGTCTCTGGAATGCAACATCTATCGGATAAAATTTTCTCGGAAATGCTATTTGCTCCTTGAATGAATAGGAAAATTTTCTTACCTCAAATAAAACAAATGCGGAAAGAAATGCATTTACATATGCATTTGCTGTATGAAATGACACTTTGAGTAATTTAGATAGTTTATTAACAGATGTTCTTGATCCAGCATTTTTGAAAAGAAGTTTTGCGAGGTTTTCACATATATGTATATCTAACTCATTAGCAGCTGCAATATCTCTCGCAACTATTGTATTGTAATATTCCAATAAGAACCTTTTCTTTTTGTTGGGATCCTTTTCCAAAAAAATTTCTGGATATAAGCCAAATTCTAATATATTTTCTACCAAGCCAACAAGCCTTTCCATATCCCTTGGGTCCTTCCAATTTATACCTGATGCCCTCGCTGCTTCTAAAATACTAAACGGATAAACAAAAAAAGTTAGCGATCTTCCGGCTAACTTTTTAGAAAAATTTTTGCTAAGCATTGAAAGAGTGGAGCCGGAAATAAATACCGAAACTTTAGATTCTCTATCCAGCAATGCCTTTAGCCATCTTTCCCAATTCCGCACTCTCTGAATCTCATCAAGAAAAAGAAATGTTTTTCCGCCACTAATCCTTTTTGCTGCAGAAATAACATCCTTTAAGCTGTATTCAGAAATTTCAGGGTCATCAAAATTTACATAAATCGCTGAAGTTGGTGAGTACGTTTTTATTATTACATCTATAAGCTGATAAAGTAATGTTGTTTTTCCTGATCTCCTGGGACCTATTATACATTTTACTTTTTTAGTGGAATTAATCCACTGTTTAACTAAATACAATACATCTCTTTCAATTCCACGCAAGGATATTGGAATTTCCCCTATATCCCACCACGGATTCCATGGCTCCAATAAACCAGAAAGATCCATAGATAAAGGTTAAATTTTTTATTTAAAAACCTTCGCATTTTTGGAAAGAACCAAAAAAATAAATATTTTCGAAAATATAAAA
>CAYLVV010000030.1:0-7696 GCA_964387215.1 uncultured archaeon | reverse complement strand
GAGGCTCAAATACTTTCAATATCTCTTTTTCAGGAAGTACTGTTTTTGTTTTCCCTTTCCTGGGTTTTTCTCTTTTTACTCTGCTTTTAGGTATTAAACCTCTAATATTCTCAATAGGAATTTTTTGCCTAAATGGCATCCTAAGCTGAAATCTTTTTCTCATATTCTAATATAAGAATACAAAATTAAAATTTAAACGGGTTGGGTTTTAATTAAAATTAAACTTTTAATGCATTTAGGCGTTTTATCAATTCATTAAAAACAAGTGCCTTTTTCTCTTTGCTGAGATGGAACAGCACTTTATAAATCATCGCTTTAGATATTGTAAAGATATAATTCAATTTTATTACGCTATCCTTTATCGCTCCTTCTTTTTTTGAAAGACGGATTCCCTTCATCTTAAGATTGCTTGTTATACCTGCAACCACTACATTATCGAATTCCTCGAATAGTACTAAGGCGGGTCGTTTTTTTATTTCTAAAGTATCAGCAAATTGAATTTTTGCTAATATTACATCTCCTGATCTAAGCATCTTCCCAATCCTCATCCTCCTTATTATCCCACAGTTCCTTCATTTTGTGTTGTTGTATCTTGTGAAGAAACTCATCATATTGGTTTCTAGACTTGACTCTTTTGAACACTTCTATTAGCTGAAGAATTAATTCATTATAAGTTTGTCGTGGATATGTTTTAATCTTTTTTAGAGCCTTTACTACAGACTTGTGGAGTTGAATAGTTGTGGTTTTGCTCATTATATATCACCTATAGTTATTATATAATTTATTATATAAAAAGGCTTCTGCTTAAAAAAGGGATGCATGCACGGGGCAGGATTCGAACCTGCGTAGGCACTAAGCCACGGGATCTTGAGTCCCGCGCGTTTGACCGCTCCGCCACCCGTGCATATAAAATTAATCCTTAAATGTATTTTAAAAATTTTATCTTAATTCAATCAACTTTAATCTTATTCTTTCTAACTCCTTTAAAGCATCTCCTTTTGCAATGCTCATTAATCCAGTAACCCTAGAAATTAATGTTCTAATATCGCGGGTTTTTAGAACCTCAACCATAAACGCATCTCTGGCTTCATCTTTGCTCTTTAGATATTCCCATCTTGGTTCTCTCATTTTTTCAGCTTCTCTTGATTTTGCTAACAATTCCTCCCAAATAATATTGCATGCAGTATCATTCCACCACCATGGCTTTCTTGATTCTACTCTGGAGAAATATCTTCCAGCCTCTCTTAATCCCTTTTCTTTGGCAATTTTAAACAACTTATTTCTGAAGAACTTATACCTATTTTTTAAATTTTTCAAATATGTTAAGGCATCATAAACTTGTTTTTCTTTTTTCTTTTTCTGCTTTTTCTTTGTCTCTCCTTTTTTTTGTTTGAAAAATTTTTTCCAATATTTTGGTTCTCTCATAAAAAGCAAAGGCAGTAAAAATTATTTAATGTTTTTCTCCTTAAAATTGGTTGGTTATTCATTCGATAACAATCAGTTTTCCAGCACCGTTTTCAATAAAATTCTCTCCGTAAGCTTCCTCAAATAATAAAATTGCTTTTTCACCCGTACAATGCATTGGAGAAACTTTCTCAACATTTGCCCTGCGAAATATGCCAATTATTTTTTCAAGTTCTTCGTCCTCTTTATTCATTAAATGGAAACCACCCATCACTAAATAAATATTTTCATTAAATAGTGATTTTACTTTGGATATTATTTCCTCTATGCCGGGATGCGCACAACCAGTAATGACAATTAAACCCTTCTCTGTATTCAAAACTAATACTTGTTCAGGAGGCTGCGATTCTTTGAATGGTATTGCATATGCCCCTGGGTAAATTTCTTCAGCATTTGAAATTTTTTGGATAGTTGCAACTGGAAATTCTTTTTCTAAGTTGGAATTTTCAATTGCAAAAATTCTTAGATCTGGCCTTTCGGTTAAGATAACACTCAATCCTGATGTGTGATCTTTATGGTTATGGGAAATGAAAACTGATGTTAATTGTTTGGTACTAATATGCAAAGAATTCATATTAGAAAGCAAAATTGTTGGATCATTACCAGCATCAAAAAGAATATTCAATGCATCAGCAATTATTAGTAGTGATAGTCCCCAAGAAGGTTTCAAGTTCTCCTCTAAACTTTTATTATCTATAAGAGTTATTATTCTAATACTCTCAAATTTTTTGCTAAATTGCAATTTTTCTTTTTCTAGTTCAGCTTCAATTTCTTCCTCAATTTCAGCTGGAATTTTTTCCTCTAATTTCGGAATGCCTTGCAGATTTTTTTCTTCCTTTTTCTCTCTAAATCTGTGCCTATGCCTTTCATAAGCTGAGTCCATAGTTGTATAAGGCAATAGGTTAATTAAAAATTTTACTACAAAAAATGGGATGCATCGCCGGGGGTGAGATTCGAAGAGCCTTTTAAAACAAAAGGCTCGCGAAAACTACTTCCAATCTCACCGAAAGCATTCCGCGAGGGAATGCGTACGCCGGGGGTGAGATTCGAACTCACGCGTCCACGAGGGACACCAGCTTAGCAGGCTGGCGCGTTAGGCCACTCCGCCACCCCGGCAATAAGAGCTTACCGCTCTTATCAACTCGGAGCACTCCGTAAAGGAGAGCGCGGTTGATTAATTAATTTAGATGTAAAGAAATTTAAAGGATTTACTCCTATTTTTAAAGTGCAAATTCCAAAGATAGAAATTCCTAAAATAAAGTTTGCAAAAATTAAAATGCCTATTCAAATCTTTGGAATTAAAACTTCATTAATTCTTTTAATATTTGGAATTTTACTAAATATAATTAATTTTTGCATAATAATTTTTGCATTTATTTTAATGACTTCAATGCTTTTGACACCAACGTTAGGTATTAGCGGTTTAATACAAGAAGGCATAAATGTTAGTGTTGAAGATAATAATGCTGCTGTTGTTTTAAGTTTTCCTCTAAAGTTTATAAATTTCCTTCCAATAATAAATGAAATCAAGCTTAACCTAAAATCTGAAATGGCATCAGGTTATGAAATTAAAACCATGATAGATTTAAATGAAGAAATTATATTGATGCCCTTTGAATCTAAGGATTTAAATTTGAGTAAGAGTTATGACATTAATAAATTTCTTGAATTTCAGGAATCCTCAAACACAAAACTTTCTGGTAACATATATGAAAGAAATCTTCTTTCTAATCTTGAAATTTCTTTTGAAATAGTTCAGGATTTAAACAAAGAGGGGTTACAAAATGAGGGTTAGGAAGCTAATAAAAGCAATGACCTTTGCAATATTGCAAGCTTTTTTATGGATAGTGATGCCATTATATGGATTCTCTGAAGGTTTAGCCTTAATTGAAAATTTAGAACCCTCAATTAGAGAATTAGTTAATAATTTGTTGATTACAAATTTAGCAAAAATGACTTCGGCTTTTATTATTGCTGGAATAATGCTAATTATTGCTAGTATCCTAAAAAGTTATTTTGAGAATTATGAGATTCAAAATTT
This sequence comes from uncultured archaeon, assembly GCA_964387215.1. GTDB lineage: Archaea > Iainarchaeota > Iainarchaeia > Iainarchaeales > CAYLVV01 > CAYLVV01. The sequence continues at coordinate 4,191 of CAYLVV010000030.1, read as the reverse complement.
AATTGGAAAATTGCTGAGCTATTTTGCTGGTTTTTATATAGCAACAACTATATTAAGCTTTGGAAATTTTAGCAGATTTGGTTTAATAGATATAATCAGTGGAAGCCAAAATATTGGCATTAAGCTTATATTAAATTTGCAGCTTTTTGTGTTTTTGCTATTTATTGTTTTAATTCTAAAAAGTATTGTTGCACTTTTGCAATATTCAGTTTCTAGAGAGGAAATTGCAGTAAAAGGAAAAATAGCAGTTCTTTAGGGGATACATCGCCGGTGCAGGTCCGACATAAGGGTTTGTCACCCTTATCAACTCGAAGTACGAATTCTCTCCGAGGCACTCCACGAGGGAGCGCATCGCCCGGGGAAGGATTCGAACCTTCGACCCTCCGGTTAACAGCCGGATGCTCTACCACTAAGCTACCCGGGCAAAAAACTTAGAATATTTAGGCTGAGAAGATTTAAATTATTTATTATTCTTGCTGAAAATAAGGATAAACTACCTTTTAAATTCAAAAATAAGGAAATTTAACAATTAATGGGGCGTGCCTTGGAATGGCAACCCAGCAACAAAAAGGTTTTTCTATGCTTAAGCTTGAAGCTGTAATCCTAAAAGCGCAACTTCATAAGGACTACCGTTGCTCCCTTCCGGGCCTGGCGGATTTCATCCTTATGAAGAGCCTTCTAGGGCAGCCCCTCATTACTCAAGCATAGGGCCTTTTTTGCTGCAAAGGCTACTCTTCCAAGGCTTCGGTTCCGGCATAAGCGGATTTCCGGTTACAGGCGACCGCTAACCGCCCAACCTAGCCCCAATATAGTTATACATAAAGAGAATAAAAAGCTTATTGTATTGAACATGCTTCCTATAAATTTTAAGTAATTTCTACATAATTTTTTCTAAAACAAATTTCAAATTAAAAAGTTAATTTCAGTTTAAAATATTAAAAAATTGTTATTTTAGGTTTAATTTTGTGAAAGACAACAAAATGTTTTTATATTAATAATGTATTATAATATAAAGCAAAATAAGGGGTGATTATTTTGAAGTCTTTGGTTTCAGATGCAATGAACAAAGCATCAATAGAAGAAAAAAATTTTGAGGAATTTGGCACACCAAAAATAATGGTTGTTGGAGTTGGTGGTGCTGGTTGTAATGCTGTGAATAGACTTGCTAATATGAGTATTGCTGGAGCACAGTTAGTTGCTGTAAATACAGATAAGCAGCACCTAGCTTTAGTAAATGACGAAGTAACTAAAATCTTAATTGGAAAATCCGTGACAAGAGGCTTAGGCACAGGAGGCTATCCAGAAGTAGGAGCTAAAGCCGCAGAAGTAAGCAGAGCAGCTTTAGAAGAAATTCTAAATGGGGTTGATATGGTATTCCTTTCCGCAGGAATGGGTGGTGGCACAGGAACAGGAGCATCACCAATAATTGCACAAATTGCAAAAGATCAAGGAGCAATTGTAATTGCAATGGTTACTTATCCTTTCGCCTTAGAAAAGGCAAGGTTGGTTAAGGCAGATGAAGGCATAGAAACTTTAAGAGAGGTTACAGATACTATTGTTGTTATTGATAATAATAGACTTGTTGAGCTAGTTCCTAATTTGCCAATACAAGATGCTTTTAAGGTTGCGGATGAAGTAATTGCAAGAACAGTTAGAGGCATAACAGAAACTATTACGCAGCCTTCATTAATCAACCTTGATTATGCAGATGTAAGAAGTGTAATGAGTAATAAAGGTTTAAGTGTAATTGCAGTCGGTGAAAGTAAGTCAGTAGATAAAGTGAACGAGGTAGTTGATGACACGCTAAGAAATGCATTGTTGGATGTTGACATTACAGGTGCAACTGGAGCATTAATACATATCACAGGAGGTCCAGAGCTAACCCTAGGAGAATCTAATTTAATAGGAGAAAAATTAACAGAAAGAATTGATCCAAAAGCCGCAGTAATTTGGGGGGCAAGGGTTGATCCTACATTTGAAAATAGAATTGAAGTAATAACCATCTTTACAGGAGTAAAAAGCCCTCATATAAGAGGACCTGCAAAATTCGCTGCAATGAGCGAAAAAGAAAGAATGAAAGGAAAGGATTTAGGAATTGATTTCCTATAGTTCTTTCACTTTTTTAATTTTTTATTTTAAATCTATTTTATTATTTAATTAAATTTTATTTTAATTTATATTTTTATTATTTATTTTTTATTCTATTTTTTACTTTTTTAATTTATTTTTAAATAAACAGCGGCAAAATATTTATTGCAAATAACAAAATCAAAAATCCTGTAAAAAACTTAACTACTAAATTTTCCCTTGTTTTTAATGGGAGTTTTGTAAATTCTAAAAGTTCAGGCAGAATAATTCTGCTCATACCAAATCCATCAAATGGAACTATTGGCAAAAAGTTTACTATTGCAACAATTAGATTTAATAAGATAAACCAATGCATTATCCCAGAAAGTAAAAATAAAAATATCAAATATAATTGCTGAAATAAAGTATATTGAAAGTTTTCCTTCTGTTTTTCTTTTACTGTAATTCCTATTAATCCTAATTCATTTTTTTCAAATATTTTTGTATGGATAACTCCATTTAAATCCCTGTATGTTATTTCAATTTTATTTGGATTTATTGCAGCAGCATTTGCAAAATCAAAGAGTGTTTTAATTGGAATCTCATTTACCATTAAAATCCTCATTCCTGGTTTAAGAATTCCATAGGCAGAATTTCTAAAAACTTCTCCACAAAACTTAGTTTCTGGAGTTACGTTTTCAATAATAATGCCATCAACTGCTAATTCTCTTAAATTTTTCATTTGGGGAACTATTAAAGGCTGCAAAATTAGTGAGGATAATAGCATTGCCAAAACAAAAACTATAAAATTAGCTATTGGCCCTGTAGCATAAATTCTCACATTATTTAGCTTTGGTAATTTCTCCATATCTTTATCATCAGGTTCAACAAAGGCTCCTAAGGGAATAAATCCAAAAAGCAATATTCCCATAGATTTCATACAAACATTAAACTTCCTAGCAATAATTCCGTGTGAAAATTCATGGATTACTAAAATTAAAAATAAGGGAATCCATGCATATAACGGCAATGTAATTGGTACATTCGGTAATGAGACTCCTGGCAGAACCGGGGCAATACCAGGGCACGGTCTTATGCCGATTAAGTATTTTGTAATAATCTCAATTGCTTGAAGAATTAAAGTTGTGACAGAAAATCCTGCAAAACCAAAAGCAACAAAACTAAACTCTAAGTAAGGAAGGATATTTTTAGATTTTAGTAAAGAGCTGCTTACTAAATTAAGAATCACAAAAATTAATGCATATAATGCAAATGCGCTTATCAAGGTAACTACTAATTTTTTAAATTTTGAAAGATTTCTATTTTTGGCTAAATACCATACTCCCGCTAAACCAAAACCAGAAATTATTCCTAAATCCGCTAAAATCTCTAAAGGCAAAAATTTTAGCCTATCTAAAACCCATAAAAATTTCTTACTTCGCAAAAGAGTTATAAGATAGAAATAATTTTCTCCTTTTTTGTATTTTTTAAATAGATAACCAGCAAAGAAACATAAAAGTAGAAAAATTACTATTTCCAGCATTAAAAAGGAAAAAGTATAAAGGTTTAAAATTATTCCATTTGCTCCCTTAATTCAATTCCCAAAAATTTTTCTAGTTTTTTAATAACTCTTTCTTCAGGTTGAGTTTGTTCATTTTCTATGCGCCTAAGATAGGATTCTTTTTCATAAATTTTTTTAGCTAATTCTTCAATTGTTAAATTTCTCCTTTGCCTTGCTTTTCTTATTATATCTCCATACCCTCTCTTTAATACAGAAATTTCATCTTCTATTTTCGATTTTGGAAAATGCACAATTCTTTTTGGAATTGGTGTTTTTTTACTTTCTTTTTTTTCAATACCAAATTTTTCACATTTTTTGCAAAGCCAGAGTTCATTGCCCTCAACAACACAAAGTTTAAGTTTTTGCGCCTCCCTGCCACAAATTTCACATTCCATAAAAAAATATTATTTGGGATATTTAAATCTTTATTTTTTAAATATACCTATTTTAGCAAAACTATATTCCCCATTCCTCTTCTCCTTTTCTCAACCAAGCCCCTACTTTCTAATAAATCCAAAGCCCTGCTAACGCTTGCCTTTGAAAGTCCTGTTTTTTCTGGAAGT
>CAYLVV010000029.1:7043-8322 GCA_964387215.1 uncultured archaeon | reverse complement strand
CATTAAATTTAAAATTACTATTAGAAAGAAAATTTTATATGAAGGTAAAAGTTTCATATCTCGCACATTCGTTCTTTAAAATTTCTTCTTCCGGCAAAAACCTCCTTGTTGATCCCTTTTTTGAGCATCCTTCTCAACAGCGTCTTATAAAATGCCCTATTACAGAATCTTCATTAAAAAACATTGATGTCATTTTGATTACTCATGAGCATCCGGACCATTTTGATAAAGCTGCAATAGAAAGAATTGCTAATAGAGAAAAATGTGCGATAGTTGCAACCCGCAATGTTTTAAACGAATTAAACTTACACCAAGCGCAGTGCATTGAAGTTTCTTCCTATGATGAAAAATTATTGCGCGGCTTTAAAATTACTGCTTTGCCCGCACACCACCCTACTGCATTTTATCCTGTAAGTTATCTTATAAAGGTCGGCAACAAAACAATTTTCCATGCTGGAGATACAACACTAAAAGATGAATTCGCGGAAATAAAGGCGGATTTATGCTTATTGCCAATTGCTGGAAAAGCAACTATGGATGTTGTTGATGCTGTTAAAGCAACAAAAATGATCAAGCCAAAATATGCTGTACCGATGCATTATAATACCTTTGAACATATTAAAATTGACCCAAGAGAATTCAGCTACAGAATTGATAAAAGCATTTTAAAAACAAAGCCTGTTATTCTGAAACCGGGAAAGAGTATTACTATTTAATGTTCTATTTTTTTGAACATTTGTTCAAAATTTTAGAACAGTTTAAAAATTTTCTTTTTCTACTCTTTAATAGGATGTTATTTGATGATCCCTTAAATAGATGCATAAAAATTGTTTTGAACAATCCCCATGCTTCATTTTCTGTACGCTCCCTCTCCAAAAAGGCAAAGGTAAGCATAGGCACAGCCCACAAGGCTCTTAAAATTATGCGTTCTCTGCACCTAGTAAAATTTCATAAGGTAGGCCCCACTTATCAGCACACAGTAAACCAAAACAATTATTTAACAAAGTACTTCAAGATTCTCCTAAATCTGGTTGAACTTCAGCAAAAACTTTTTAGCCAATTATCTAGAGAGTTTAGCGATGCTTATGCTATTTTGCTATACGGCAGTTATGCCGATGGAACCAATGATGAGAAAAGCGATATTGATATCTTAATCATCACTGACAAAAAGAAAAAAATCTCTCAAACTATCTTTAAGAAAGTTAAAGCGGAAATAAATATCCTCCAATATACTTGGAAAGAATGGCGGCAATTATCGAAAACAAACAAAGCTTTTTAT
>CAYLVV010000029.1:1953-6943 GCA_964387215.1 uncultured archaeon | reverse complement strand
TCTAAAGCTGTGGAATGTTTTGTTTCTTTTGCTCTGTTAATAAGCTCGTGAAGGAAAGTTGCCTCGTGTATTAAAATATCGCAATTTTTAATTTTCTTAATATAATGTTCATCCTTTCTTGTATCAATTATAATTGCAACTTTTCTCCCTTTTCTGCCTTTCTCCAAATCTAAAACATCTTGAGGTTTAATTGTTTTATTCCCTAATTTAATTGTTTTCCCTTCCTGCAGTTTGCTGAACAAAGGCCCTTTCGGAATCCCTAAAGCTAATGCCTTTTCTCTCTGAAATTTCCCTAGCTTATCCTTTTCCTTAAAGATAAACCCGTAACATCTGCAACCGTGTTTGAGCCTAACAGCTTCTATGCAGAAATTTTTTTCTTTTAAGATTACTCCCTCTTTAATTTCTTTTGCAATAATCTCAAAATCTACATTTAATTTCCCCAACTTTATCATCTCATTTACTTTCTCATTTACGCCTTTCGGGCCGAATATATAAAGCTCGTTTTGCCTGTCCTGCATAATCATTGTTGCAAGTAAGCCTGTTAAACCCAAAATATGGTCCGCATGAAAATGGCTCAAAAATATTGCATCAATTTTTAGATAACTAATCTCTGCTTTTACAATCTGCCTTTGCACGCATTCAGGCGCATCGAATAAATAATTACTTCCTTCAAAATTAATATTTACTGCGGAGAGATTTCTTTCAACAGTTGGCATTGCAGCCCCTGTGCCTAAAAATGTTATTTCCATAAATGTCACCTTTTTAATTTTTCTCTACTAAAACTTTAATATGCTGGAAGAACTTAAATTTAAATCTACTGCTGAAATTGAAGTGCCAAATAGGCTCATAGACCAAGTTATTGGCCAAGACCATTGTGTTGAGATTATACGCAAAGCAGCAATCCAAAAAAGAAATGTTTTGCTCATTGGTCAGCCTGGCACTGGCAAAAGTATGCTGGCTCAGGCAATGGCAGAGATTCTGCCAGTTGAAAAGCTCGAAGACATTTTAGTTTATCCAAATCCTGATGACCCAAATAATCCTATTATTAAAACAACAAAAGCTGGAGAAGGAAAAAAATTAATAGAAAAGATGCGTTTAGATGCTAGAGCTGCAGAGGGCTCTGAAAGAATGTTGTCCTTTATTCTACCCTTGGGCTGGTTTTTAATAGGCTTTATTATCTGGCATCTTAAGCTTATTTCTGATATTGTTTATGCTGCAACCCTTATTTTAGGAGGATTTTTTCTAGTTGGTGCTTTATTGAGTAACCAAATAAGAGGAAGAACTCATGCATTAATACCTAAGCTTTTGGTTGATAATTCCAATAAAAAAATTGCTCCATTTGTTGATGCAACTGCTGCAAGAGCGGGAGCATTACTTGGAGATGTACGCCATGATCCTTTGCAAAGCGGCGGTTTAGGAACTCCACCACATTTAAGAGTTGAGCCTGGAGCAATCCATAAAGCACACAGAGGAGTTTTATTTATTGACGAACTCTCAATGTTAAGCCCTAAAGCACAGCAAGAATTATTGACAGCGATGCAAGAAAAAAAATATCCTATTACAGGCCAGAGTGAATTAAGCAGCGGAGCGATGACGAGAACTAAGCCAGTACCATGTGATTTTGTTTTGGTTGCAGCAGGCATTTATGATGATTTGCAAAAAGTTCATCCTGCATTGCGTAGTAGAATACGAGGCTATGGTTATGAGATATATATGAATACTGAAATGGATGATAATGCTGAAAATAGAAAAAAGTTAGTTAGGTTTGTTGCACAGGAAGTAATAAAGGATGGAAAAATCCCTCATTTCAGCAAAGAGGCAGTAGAGGAAATAATAATGGAAGCAAAGCGTAGAGCTGGAAAGAAAAATAAACTCACATTAAAACTTAGGGATTTAGGTGGTTTGGTAAGAGCTGCAGGAGATATTGCAAGAGAAAAGGGGCATAAATTTGTTACAAGGCAAGATGTCATTGAAGCAAAACTTAAAGCTAAAACTCTTGAACAACAAATGGTTGAGAAATTTATTGAAGAGAAGAAAGCTTACGATGTATATTATAATAAGGGCTCAGCAATAGGAAGAGTTAACGGCTTAGCAATAGTTGCGGAGAATGCTGCAGGAATAATATTGCCGATTGAAGCTGAAATAGCTCCTGCTGCCTCTAAGGAAGAAGGCAGGCTAATCGCCACAGGAAAACTCGGAGAAATTGCAAAGGAAGCTGTGCAAAACGTTTCAGCACTAATTAAAAAACTCTCCGGAAAAGACATTAGCAAATTTGATTTGCATATACAATTCTTGCAAACCTACCATGGAGTAGAAGGAGATTCAGCCTCAATTTCTGTTGCAACCGCAGTAATTTCAGCACTAGAAAAAATTCCAATTAAGCAAAATTTAGCTATGACTGGTAGCTTAAGCGTAAGAGGAGAAGTTTTGCCTGTTGGTGGCATTACTGAAAAGGTAAGGGCTGCAATTAAAGCAGGATTTAAGGAAGTAATAATTCCTTACGCAAATAGAAATGATATAGTGTTAAACAAAAAAGAGCTCCAAAAAATAAAAATAATTCCAGTTAAAACATTGCATGATGTTTTGAAGCATGCATTTGAAAAAAATAAGAGAAAGGAAAAATTGTTAACAACGATGAAGAAACTAATTTCCAATATTTATCTTACAAAAACCTTAACATAATCTTTTTGAAAAATTGCATTTTTCCAATTTACTTTTTTATTTTTTCCTTTATACGCTAATACCATTAGCTTCTTCTTTGGATTTATTTCTACAATTTTTCCTAAATTAATTCCTTTATCATCAAATACATTTAGTCCTATCCAGAGCTTAGTAGGTTTAAGCCTAACATCAAAAACCCTGCTAAATCTAAAGCTTAAATAGAAGAGAGCTGCGCAAATTAAAATAATAAATAAAAATATGCTAAAATCTGCTTTGCCTACAAACACCAACTTTGCGGAATCTAATATAAACCAAATTAATATTACTGAAATAACGCTTCTAAAATAATTTTTTATATAAAATGCTTTTCTGAATTGGAATGCATCCAATGTTCTTCCAATATAGAATGAAATTGCAGCAATTACTATAAAGAATAATATTGGATGTGCTACAGAGATTACCTGCATTGCAAGAGTCTCATTAGAAACCTTCAAATAAGCATTATAGCCAGAGACCAACCCAAATATGAGGATGAGAATTGTTGCAATATAGAATGGAAAACTTGTCCTCTGTGTTGATATAGAAGTTATTATTTGATTTGTTGTATCTAGCAAAATTTCTTCAATGCCGAAGCCCTTCATTAATAAATAAACTCCTGCAATAAACATTATTAGCTGTAAGCCAATAGTTGGTAGTGCAAACATTAAAAGTAATATTATTCCGGGAATCCCAAAAACAATTCTCGCTAGGAATGGATCTTTTAATGCTTCTTTTATTGTATAGAAAGTACTCTCAACCTCTTTAGCCTGCTTAACAATAACAGTTTCCTTTGAAATAACCTTTCTCCTACTTTGTAATATTGGCAATATCTGATCATCCTCAGCACCATCAGTAACTAAAACAAAACCATCCGCATCAAATTTCTCCAATACAGCATCAAGTTGCTCATTAAGCCTTTTATCCGACTCAAAGCTGAATTTATCGTGTCCTGTAAGCGTAACAACCTCTACATTATAACCTTTTTTCTTCAACTCATCGTATTTCTTTACAGCTGCAAAAATACAATTTACATCACTATCTTTAGGATCCGCTAATGCTAATTTCTTTGCAGCCTCAATATTTTCCTCTCTACCTATAACCGGACCTACTACTTTCGCCTTTCTACCTAAATCATCATCTCTATCAACGCACACAACCAAAAGATTTTTGTACAGCATATTTAAGTTTAGATTATTTAAGAATTTAAAATTATAGTTTTATCCAACTTTCCTTTATTGAGTGCGATTTAAATCTTATCAAGTATATCGGTAAGTTTTATTAAAAAGTAACCGATTAAGATTTCTTTAAAATTTAATTAACGGCTCTCTGTGAAGTGGCTGCTTTAAGCAGAAATTACTCTGCGTTAAATTTAATAACTCCCATAAACACAAAGTTTCTATGAGCGAAGAAAAACAGCAAGCTGTTGCAAAGGCTGAAACTAAACGGCAGCAAAAGCAAGAAGGAAAAAACTCTAATGTGATTATTGCAGCAGCAGTATTTTTTATTGCAGTAGTGCTTGTTGCATTTTTAGGAATGTTTTTGTTTAAATATTCTGCCACATTACTTTCAATTCTGCCAATTTTAATTCTCATTGCAATTTTGCTCTTTCTTGCTGCAAAATTTGAGCCTTTAGTTAAGCTAAAAGAATACCAAAGAGCAGTTGTTTTTAGATTTGGAAAGTTTAATAGAGTTAGCGGCCCAGGATGGTTTTTTATAATTCCGTTTATTGAGAGTTATGATATTGTTGATTTAAGAGTACAAACTGTAGATATTCCGCCGCAGGAGGTAATAACTAAAGGCAATATAGAGGTTAAGGTGGATGCGGTAATTTATATGCGCGTTGGTTCAGCTGAAGAAGATGTTGTAAAATCTGTAATCAAGGTTGAAGATTATAAAAAAGCAGCTCAGCTTTATGTCGGCTCTACTTTGAGAGATATTGCCGGAGATTTAACATTAGCTGAACTAATTGCGAATATAGATAAAATAAATGAAAAATTAAAGCAAAAACTGCAACTCATTTCTCAAGATTGGGGAGTAAAAATCGATGCTGTAGAAATAAAAGACATTCAAATTCCAAAAGAAGTCCTTGATGCGATGCATGCAGAAAAAGCAGCAGAGCAAAGAAAATTAGCCAGAATGGAAGAAGCAAAAGCACACATGGCAGAGATTCAAGCAGTAAAGGAAGCTGCAAAAGGCTTAGATGAAAAAGCATTGCTTTATTATTACATCCGAGCATTAGAAAAGATGAGTACAGGCAAAGCAACAACAATAATATTTCCCTTAGAAGTAA
>CAYLVV010000029.1:0-1943 GCA_964387215.1 uncultured archaeon | reverse complement strand
TAGAAGTAACAAAATTAGCTTCAATTCTTTCTTCAGCCGTAGGAAAAGCAACCTCTCAACCCAAAATTGAGGAACTAATTTTAAAAGAAAAAGATAGTATTGCTAATTTGTTGGGAAAAAAGTTTGCAGAAAGTTTAGTAGAAGTTGCAAAGGAAGAAAAGAAAACTAAAAAAAGAAAACCTAAAAAGAAAAAACCTAGCCGTAAATAATAAGATAAGCCTCAATAAATGCCCCAATTGCAACTAATATTATGGATAATAAAAATAACATTATGCAATCTAAAATAATAATTTTAAATTCTCCTTTAGTATATCTCCTTTTTGTTAGCAAAATTGAAATTATTCCTCCTGCAATTGCCCCAACAAAAAATCCAGGAATCTCAAAAATGCCATGAGGCAAATAACCTAAGCCTAATATTAATCCATGCAGATATGCTGCTATAACTTTTAAAGGTCCTAATGAGGCATAACCAGCTAAAGCATTTAACATAAATTCTCCAAGCCTTACACCGAGAACTGATGCATTCCAAGAAATTAAAAATAATGCTCCAGAACCATAAACAAATGAAAAAATTATTGCTAAAAATAGAACCATTAAATTATTACTTAAAATTGTAAATAAAGTATTTCCAAATTTTTCATCAAATAAAAATTTTCCGCTTACTGCTTTTGCAGTTTCTCCAATACCAAATAAAGCATCCTTTTGATCTTTGAAAATTAAATCCCTATTAGGTATTGTCAGATACCAAAAAGAATAGCATAATGTAATGCCTATAAAAAATGCAGCATATAAGGTAATCATATCTAAATGCCTTTCCCAAAATTTCTCTTTTATGCTAATAGTTTCAATTTCTTCGAGTTGAAATATTTTATTTATTAATGGCACCATTGCAATTACAATAAATGCTATACTCAAAATACTACTATCATTTGCAAATGTTAAAGCACTTAACCAAATAGCTACACTTCCGACTATAAATGCATAAAGAAGCATTATGTGCGGGTTTTCCTTAATCTTTTTAGCTCCTATTAGCGCTTCTAAAACCATATTACCTAAATACTTTCTAACTCAGGATTTTAAATATTTTCTTTTAAAATTCTTGAATGCCAAAGCCTAAAATTGTTGTTCCAGGAGAAACTCTTGCTGTTGTAGAGGAATATCTCGGTGGGGAAAATACTATAGAAGAAAATTCAGATATTAAAGCAGTAGCTTATGGAATTGCTGAGTATGATGATAATAAAAAAATAGTAAGTGTTAAAGCTAAGAGAACATTAAAACCATTAGTAGCAGGAGCAATAATCTTGGGAGAAATAATTTCAGTAAAACCAGATGTTGTTTTAGTATGCATGACTGAAGCAAAAAAGAATGGACAGAAATTAGCATTATTTCAATCTCTGGCAATAATCCCAATAAGAAATATTAAGAAGACTTATGTAAGAGATGCAAGAGATGAATTTAGAATAGGCGACATAATTATTGCAGAGGTTACAAAAGTTACGCCGCATACAGTTGAACTCTCAACCTCAAAGCCTGAATTCGGTGTAATAAAGGCTTTCTGCAGCAAATGCAGGCATGAGCTGCTTTTGTTTGGTAAAATACTAAGATGTTTAAATTGCAATAATACAGAACACAGAAAACTCTCTATAAAATATGGAAAAATAGATTGAGGTGAAATTATGGAGATAGAGGTCATTAGAAAGGAAAAAAATATGATTGAGTTTGCAATTTCTGGAGAAAGACACACATTGCCTAATTTGTTGAAAAGTCGTTTATTACAAAATCCAGAAGTAGAGTTTGCAGCATATAAACAAAAACATCCTGAGGAGAACAAAACTTATTTTATAGTAAGAACAAAAAAAGATGATGCTAAAAAAATAATTCTGCAAACATGCAAAGATTTAATGCAGGAGCTAACGGAATTAGACAAAAAAATTAGTGCTGCA
>CAYLVV010000028.1:3160-8433 GCA_964387215.1 uncultured archaeon | reverse complement strand
GGAAGTCCGGCTTTTCTAGCAAGCCTTTCAGCCTCCTCAGCTATTTTTATTTGCGAGTTTAATACATTTTTCACATACTTTCTAATTTTCCTCCGCATCTTCGGCTTAGGTGTCATTGATAATGCAAGAAGCCTTGCCCCATAGTGGGCAGAAAATTCATCCCACTTTTTAGTTAGTTCTTCTAAATATGTTATTTTGGATTTTACTTCTATTAAACGAGGCAGCTGACCTCCAGCCCCCTCTAAGCCTATAGAAATTGCAGGGTGATTTCTCAATACGGCTTGGACTGCAGTTTCTTGCAAAAGATTTTCTAATTCTATTCTAATCTGATTTAAATTCCCAGAACTAATGTTATTTATTAGTCCGTCAATCCTTCTTTCGAGATCCGCATTGCTCGTAATATACCCTCTAAGAGTTTGTAAATTACTTTTTAATTGGTTTCTTACGGTTGATTCAGTTCTCAGTACATTGTGGGGGTCGATCCATCTATTTAAAAGTCCTCTTTGGTATGCTTCACTAACAAGCCACAACATTCTATAACCTGCATTCAAATGTTTCCAAAGTTTTAACTTTTGTAAATGCGTTTGTAGATCTGCAAAAGATGATTTATAATTGTCTTCAACAAATTTTTGCAGAGAACTGGAAAAGTCCAGGTGCCTTTTAATATGCTCTTTAATACCGGCATGCGTCTCACGCTCTTTCCTAACTAGAGCCCTAAGCTTGGCTTTTTTTCCTATCAACGCCTTTTTGATAGGGCTTTTCTTTAATCTAAAAGGCATAACAAAATTTCGTGTTTTCACCTATTTAAACATTTCGTTTATAAAATTAAAGAATGAAAACAAAAATTTGGAAGGGCGATTTTGTTATTATTTTTAATGCAGCAGAAGCAGAAGCTCTCGGCTTAGATGTGGATAAAAAAATTGAAATAAAAAAAGTTGATGATGGGGTTTTGGTATTACTTATTAAAGGAGGAAAAAAAGAAACAAAAGAGGAAGAAAAAATTTTAGAGTTGTTAAGGAAGACTCCTCTAAAAAATCGCGTAGAAGGGGTTTTTGAAAAATTTTTGAATAAAGAATATTTGCCTGTTTTTGAAAGAATGTTGGAAAGGGGGGAAATAGTAAAGTTTAAGCTTTCCGAGAAATATAAAAAAGCGATTTATAAAATTAAAGAAGAGTTGGAAGCAAAAGCTGAAAATGTTAAGCAAAAAGAATTTTGGATTTTTAATGATGAAAAAGACGCAAAAAAATTTTCTAAGGAAAATGAGAAGGAATTAAGGTTGGGAAAAATTAAAGGTATTAAAGGATTTGATGGTAAGTTTTATTTTATTAGAAATTCCAAATATAGAAAAGAAAGAAAAAAGATTTTGGATTATTTAAAAGGAAAAAAAGAAGTTGCGTTAAAAGATATTTTAAATTATCTAACTATAGAAAAGGATTTGTGTTTAGGAATTATTGAGATGCTGAAAGAGGAAGGGTTAATAATAGAAAAAAGAAGAAATATTTTTAGGTTGGTATAATGAAGGTTTTGGTGCCTCTACTAACCTTAAAAGAAAATGATGAGAAATTTATTGAAAAATTACAAAAATATGATGAGATAATTCTACTTTTAACCTTAGATAAAGAGAGAATGAAAAAGACTTTTGGCGTTGAGGCTGAGCATATTGCAGAAGGAACAAAATTTTTAGAAAGGCTAAAACTAATATTAGAAACAAAAGGAAAGAGGGTTTTTGATATAGTTGAGTGGGGAAATTTGGAGAGAAATATTAAAAATATTGCATTACTGCAAAAAGTTAAAAAAATAGTTATTAAAGAGCAAAAGAGTAAGGCTTTCAATAGTTTTATAGAAAATTTAAAAGCCGAGTTGCCCGATGTTGAAATTTTAATCCTTTAATAGAAATTTATCAACAATTTTTTTTGCCTTCTCTCTTTCAGCTTGATGTCTTTTCAAAAAAGAGTTAATTTTTTGAGCAAGCATTTTTTTGCATTCTCCGCACAATAAGCTACCATTTTTACATTTCATTTTTATTTCTTCTAATTTTTTATTATCTCTTTCAGCAAAGAAATAGAAATATGCAAATATTGTGCATTTTTCAGGAATCCCTCCTAATTTTTTTTGTTCCGCTAAAGTTTCTCTGCCTCCGGTAAATGCATTTGTTATTTTTTTGTTTACAACTTCGGCAGAATCTGTTGTAAAGATTGCAGTTTTTTTATTAGAGGCTGACATTTTTCCTTCTTTTCCTAAACCTGGCAAAAATTTGCATTGGATGCTTGCAGGTTTATAAAAGCCCAATTTTGGCATTACATCTCTGCAAATTCTAAAATGAGGGTCTTGGTCAACAGCATGAGGTATTAAGCAAGGTATTTTTTTATTTTTTAAAATGCAGTGAAGGAATGCGGGAACTGATTGTATTGAAGTAAAGAATATTTCTCCAATATTATTGGAATTGGTGAAACCGAAAACGGCTTTAGTTGTGCTGAATGTTATTCTCTTTGCAACTTTTATTGCATTGTTGTATAATGTCTTTGAATATTCTGTATCGATTATAATATGTGTATTTTTTGGCTTAAATCCTAATGCAATAAAATCTAACGCATTTTCGTATGCAAACTTTTTTGTTTCCTCTAAACTTAATTTATCATTAAATAAATATTTCTCATCATCCGTAAGTTGAAAATACAATTCAACATTGAATTTATCCTGGAGCCATTTAGTAAAAATCCACGGCAGCAAGTGGCCTAAATGTGTATGTCCGGAAGGGCCTCTTCCTGTGTAAAGAAAAAACTCTTTTCCATTTTCTATAAAATCTAAAATAAGGTCTAGATCTCTATGAACAAAGAAAATTTCTCTTTCAAGCATATAGTGGCTCTTTTTTGTTAATTTCTCCAACCTGCCTTTTAATTCTTTATTTATTGCTTTTAAGCCGAATTCTTTTGCCAATTTTTCATAATCTACAATACCTTCAACTTCCCAGGGCGTAACCTTAAATTCCTTTTTTGCAAGGCTCATAATTGTTTAATAGGGAAAAGAAATATAAAAGATAATATGTTTTTTAAATTATGAAAATACTGCTTGTGGGAACTAAAGGAATAGTGGAAGATGCAAGGCTTAAAAGTTTTCTTATTCAGAAATCTTTTGGCGAAAAGAAAAATTCAAAGCTTATTTTGAGTTTGGAGGAATGCGCCTATTTAGCTGAAAAGAAAAAGGCGGCAGTGATAAAAAAAGGAAGGAAATTGAGTTTTAAAGAAATTATTGCAACCGCAAAAGTAAAAAATTTTTTAGATAGATATTTGGTTTTTAAGGATTTGAGGCAAAAGGGATATGTGGTTAAAACTGGCTTAAAATTTGGTTTTGATTTTAGGGTTTATCCTAAAGGGAAAAAAATTGGAGAAGCACATACAGAATTTGTTGTTGCTGTTAAGCCTCAACATGCAACATTCACTCCTGCAGAATTTGCAAGAAAGGTAAGAATGGCACAGACACTAAATACAAAATTATTGATAGCAATAGTTGATTCTGAAGGAGATATTAATTATTACCTAACAAAAAGGGAAAAATTATGAGTAAGAGGAAAAAATTAGTAATTTTGATTTGCGGTAAGAGCGGTTGCGGAAAAAGCACTATTGCAGAGTTAATTGCAAAAGAGTTTAAGCTTAAGTGCGTACATACTTCTGGGTTGTTGAGGCAACTTAAGGAAGGAAAATTTAAGCCAGAAAAAACGAAGATGAATATTGGCTTTTATGAATCTGAAGAAGGAAAAAAATTAATGGAAGAAAGGTTGAAAAGTTTTGAATTAGATAGGCTGCTTGATGAAAAGTTACTTGAGATTGTTGAAAAGGGAAATGTGGTTTTGGACTCTTGGACAATGCCTTGGTTAAGCAAGAGCGGAATAAAAATTTGGCTAAATGTGAGTGATAGTATTAGGGCAGAAAGAATTGCAAAAAGGGACAAAATAAGTAAGGAGGAAGCTTTAAGGAGAATAAAAGAAAAAGAAAAGAATACAATAAAGCTTTATAAGGAACTTTATGGTTTTGAGTTTGGAAGCAATTTGCAAAAAGTTTTTGATTTGATTGTTGATACTGATAATAAAAATATTAAAGAAGTTTTTGAAGAAGTAAAAAATTTTATTAAGAAGAAAATAGAGAAAAGTAACAAAGGTTGAAAAATATGGCAAAGATTCTTTACTCAATTTGCGGAATTGGCTTAGGGCATGCAACTAGAGCTGTAGAAATTATTTCTGAGTTACAAAAAGATAATGAATTATTAATTTGTTCTTATGGAAAGGCTTTAAATGTTTTAAAGAAAAGATGCAGAAATGCTGCAGAACTTAAATGGTTTAAATTAATATTTGAAAACGGCAGCTATGCAAAAAGCAAAACATTTTTGTATAATATTCCCGTGGCACCAAAAATAATGGCAAAAAATTTTTTGGTTTTGTTAAAAGCTATAAGAAAATTTCAACCTGACTTTGTAGTTTCAGATTTTGAGGTATCAGCATTATATTTGGCTGAATTTCTCAATATCCCTAATGTCACAATAAGCAATATGCATATTATGAAAGAGCTTAATACTTTATTGCCAATAAAGGATTCTTTGGTTTATTACTTAACAGAGCTGCCGATTTTAGAAGTATTTACAACAGATAAATACTATATTACATATTTCTTTAAACCAAAAAAACCGAAAATGAAAAATGCAAAATTTTTTTATCCGATAATAAGGAAGGAGGTGAGAAGATTAAAACCAAAAACAGGAGACTATTTTTTAGTATATCTTGGCTTAGATGATTTACCCAAATTTGAAAAGCTGTTTAGAATTTTTAAATATGAAAAATTTATTTTTTATACTAATAAAAAAGTTAAAATAAAAGAAAAGAATGTAGTAGTAAAAAAAATTTCAGATGAATTTGCTAAAGATTTAGCGAACTCTAAAGGAATAATATGTCATGGCGGCTATAGTCTATTATCGGAGGCAGCAATAATGAAAAAGCCCGCCTTTGTTGTTACAGATAATTCATTTTTTGAGAGATATTTTAATGGATTATCTTATGAGCGTTTAGGTTTTGGAATTTTAAGTAAAAAGATGGATGCAGAAAAATTTCAGGAATTTTTGGATTCCGAGAAAAAATTTAGAAAAAATCTAAAAAAAGCCAATATTAAAGATGAGAGTAAAAGGTTAATTAAAAGTTTGAGAAGAGAAATTTCCAGAGCGGAAAAAAGAAAGAAAAAAAGTCTGCATGCTAAAATAGTAAAAGCTTTGCAAACAAAGTTTGCAAA
>CAYLVV010000028.1:0-3060 GCA_964387215.1 uncultured archaeon | reverse complement strand
TAATTAAGCCCTTTTTGAATAGGTGAAATAATGGAAAGGCTTAATTTTGCCGGAAGAGTTTTGTTGTTGTGCAAAAAAATCCCTAAAGGAAAGGTTACAACATATAAAATTTTAGCAGAGGCAGCAGGAAGGAAAAATGCCTATAGGGCAGTAGGCACAATATTGAAGAAAAATAAAAATCCAAAGGACATTCCATGCTATAGGGTTGTAAAAAGTAGTGGCCATGTTGGAAATTATTCATTGGGAATTAGAAAAAAAATTAAATTATTAAGAAGAGATGGAATTCCTGTTGTAGGAGAAAAAATTAAAAATTTGGAAAGATTTCTTTTTACATTTAGGTGAAAAAAATGTATTTGCGCATCAAAAGTTGTATTTTAAGATTGGCTGCTGGACAAAATTTAGATGCGGAAGATATTAATAGTGCTGTTGAAGAAATTATTTCCGGGAAAGCAACTGAGGCACAAATTGCTGCATTTTTAACAGCATTGCAGCTTAAGGGAATTACACCATATGAGCTGTCTACTTTTGCTGAAGCTTTACAAAAAGATATGCCCCATTATGAGCTAAAAAAGACGCCATTAGTTGTTGCTTCTACAGGTGCAGACGTTATAGGTTTGTTTAATATCACAACCACAGCCAGCTTTATTGCAGCAGGAGCGGGAGCAACAATAGTTAAACATATGTATATGAAAGGAGGTCATGTAAGGGGCTCAGCAGAAACTCTGTATCATTTAGGAGTAAATTTTAATATTTCTGCTGAGGATATGCATAAATTAGTTGAAAAAATAGGTATTGGTTTTACTTTTATGCCTATTCATCTAAAAGTTTTGCATATGCTGCAAGCAAAAATGCAATTAGGAATAAGAACTGCTGTTGATTTAGTCGGTCCATTAATCACACCCATTGCTAATTCTTACCGTTATATTGGAGTTTACTCTAGAGATGCTGCAGAAATTATAACTAAAAGTTTACAACTTTTGAATGTTAAAAGAGCATTAGTTGTTTGCGGACTTAACGGCATAGACGCTTTTTCTACCTTAGGAAAGACTGCTTGCTATGAATTAGGCGCAACTTTAATACAAAGCAGAGTTTATGTACCTGAAACTTTTGGATTTAAGCAGGTTGACATAAAGGAGTTAATGAGTAATTCTATTAAAGAAAATGCAAAAATTATGAGAAGTATTTTGGAGGGAAAAGAAAAAGGTGCCAAGGCAGATATTGCAATATTAAATGCTGCCGCAATGCTCTATGCTGCAAATATAGCCGAAACAATTCAGCAGGGAGTTGATTTAGCTAAGGAAAGTTTAGAGAGCGGAAAAGCATTAGAAAAATTGGAATTGTTGGCTAAAGAAACAAAAAGAACTAGTATAGAGAAAATTAAAGAAACCCTTGCAGAGTTTAAGAAAAAAATTTCAGGCGTACCATAAATTAACAAACCTAGGCTTATGTTCAATGCCCCAGCCTTCTTTTCCTTTCCTGGCAAAGCCCAAAATTTTTAATGCTTCAATCTGCTCTTTGGTTAGGTCTTCAATATAAAAAATTTTTTTATTTGGATCCAAACCAATTTTTGGTAAAACATTGTGAATAATTTCTTTTAATCTTCTTTCACATTCTTCCAGGCTTATTTTTCTCTCAATCTTTTCATCCACAATTCTTTTTAGCTTATTTCTAACACTCCATAAGTATTTTATTGTTTCTTCATCCAGCTTAAATATCTTTCTTAGAGCTCCTCTTTCCAATTTCCAAAGTTCTTCTGGTGCTACCAAATAGCGTTCATTATCAATAACAGTTTCATTCCAACCAGCTGCCTTAAGCCTTACTTCCGTATATTGGTTAACAAACTCTAAAGGAAATGCATCATAACCTTTTAAAAAAAGCATAAAAACATCCTCATCTCTTAATTCTCTAATAACTATGCTTTCATGCGTGTAAATTTTTGGCTTTTCTTTTGGCATTCTGAAGATAATTATTTCATTATTAATTTTTACAATTTTCCAGCCGAACTCCAATAATTTTTTACGCGCACTTTCAGAGAGATCCTCTTTACGGAATGCAATTTTTTTATTTTTAAAAACTAATTTTTGCATCTCACTGATAGTTAGCTGCACTTTTAATTGCTGCTTTCTTGTTTTATAGAAGCCTCTCGCTAAAAAGTTTCTATAATTCTCAGGAATTCTTCTTTTTCTTTTCGGCATTTATATATTTCTTTCTTTCACACTTTAAAATGTTTTTCTTCTTCAAGAGCCTTTTCCTTAATATATTCCAAAAATTCATCCTTCAAAGCCAATAAATTTTTTTTCTTTTTTGTAAGAGCCTCAATAACATATTTTGCGGCTAAGTTACTTGCAACAACTTCCGGCATTAACACCAAATCAGCACCATTTTCATAAAATTTTAATGCTTCTCTGAAGTAGTGAGCTCTAACAAAGATAATGGCATCGGGATTTTCATTTCTTAGATATCTTATCAAAATTAAAGAAGTTTTATAATCCGGAATTGTTACAAAGAACAATTTTGTTTTTTTGAGGTCTATTTGCTCTAAAATTTCAAAATTATCCGCTGATGCGCAAACAGCACTAATTCCCTTTTTATGGAGTCTTGAAATAACATCAGGATCATTATCCAAAACAAAGATATTGAAATCTTTGTATAGTTTTTCTGCAACACTGCTGCCTAGAATGCCGCAACCGAACAGCAAAATATCTATTTTTTCTTTAGGCCATTTCTGCAAACCAACAAGCCGATCAGTAATAAAACTAAAGTATTTCTCTCTGAATTTATAAAGTAAAATGCCAAAATGTTTTACAAAAAAGGATGATACTTTTTTATGGTAGGACATAAAATAAGGAGTAGTCAACATAGAAATTGTAATTGTTGTAGCTAATAACGCGAAAAGAGTCTCATCAAATATCCCTAAATTAAATGCTTGATTTATTATAATGAATGAGAATTCGCTTACTTGGGCTAAACTCATTGCAATTTCAATAGCTATTTTACTCCCATAACCAGCGAAAAACACCGTTATGAAAAATACAAGCGGTTTAATTATGTAAATAATAA
>CAYLVV010000027.1:6404-8463 GCA_964387215.1 uncultured archaeon | reverse complement strand
TATGGAATAAATTTAAATTACTTTCTGTAAAATAATTCACAAGTAATAGGCGAATTTTTGTTAGTTAGGAGTGTTGGTGTTTAATGGCGGTAAAAAAACTCCAAAATCATTTTTTAGTTCCAAAGCATGAAATTTTAAGCAAAGAAGAAGCTGACTCCTTGTTGCAAAGGTTAGGCTGTAAAGCAAACGAGCTTCCCGCAATTTTAAAAGATGACCCAATTGCTAAAGAGCTAAAAGCACAAAGAGGAGATATAATTAGGATTATTAGAAAAAGCCCCATTACTGAAAAAAGTGTTTATTATAGAATAGTGGTTTGAGGTTAGCTATATGAGAAATAAAGAATTGATAGATGCTTATTTCGCTAATAAAACTTTTGCCCAGATGGAGATAGAAAGCTATAACCAGTTTATCCAGCAAAAGGTTCCAGAAATTTTGGAAGAGAATAAAATTGTAATTCCAAAAATGGAAGAAGTACGCTTAGAATTCTCAGATATAGAGATTTTAAAGCCGCAGATTGTTGAGGCAGATGGCAGCCCTAGAACTGATTTTTATCCTATGGAAGCGAGAATTAGGAATAGAACTTATGCAGGGCCTATTTATGCTACAATAACACTCTACAGGAGAGATGTTGAGCAGGATGTAAGAAAAACATATATAGGGGACATGCCTGTTATGCTAAAAAGTTGTTTATGCTGGCTAGAAGGAAAAACTGAAGAAGAGTTAATTGAAATGGGTGAGGACCCTCTTGATTTTGGAGGCTATTTCATAATAAATGGCTCGGAAAAGGCATTAATGACTCAAGAAGTTTTAGCCTCAGATAGAGTTTTAGTAAGTAAAGATTTACAAGGAAGAACTATTGCAGAAGTAATTTCAACAAAAGGAGCATTTAAAGGAAGAACGCGCATCACTAGAAATCCAGATGGTATGCTGATGGTAGCATTTCCAGCTTCACCAAAAAAATTAAAGTTAATGGTTTTATTAGTTGCACTAGGCTTAAAAACTAAAGAGGATATTCTAAATGCATTTAGCGAAAATAAAAAAATAAGAAATGATATTCTGCTTAATCTTGAACAATTAGATGTTAGAACTCAACAAGATGCTTTAGATAAAATTGGAAAGTATGTTGCACCAGGGCAGGTAATAGATTATAGGCTCAGAAGAGCTAGAGAGGTTTTGGACGCATTTTTGCTGCCGCATATTGGCCAAAATGAAGCAGATAGACTTGCAAAGGCATATTTCCTTTGTATGATGGCTGAAAGAGCTATAGAAAGAGCTTACGGCCTTAGAGGAGATGATGATAAAGATCATTATGCAAATAAGAGATTGGAGCTGAGTGGCAAACTAATGGAACATCTCTTCAGATACGCTTTCAAATATTTTGTTAAGGACTTAAAGTTTCAAATAGACAGAACTGTAACAAGAAGGAGAAAGCTAAATATTGCAACAATTGTTAGGCCGGGAGCAATTACGGAAAGAATAATGTTTGCAATGAGTAC
This sequence comes from uncultured archaeon, assembly GCA_964387215.1. Classification (GTDB taxonomy): domain Archaea; phylum Iainarchaeota; class Iainarchaeia; order Iainarchaeales; family CAYLVV01; genus CAYLVV01. The sequence goes on along the minus strand of CAYLVV010000027.1, from coordinate 6,967 downwards.
AGGAAATTGGATAGGTAGAGCTACTGGAGTAAGTAAATATATGGATAGAGTTAATTACCTTTCTCCATTAACAGACCTAAGAAAAATAAAGAGCCCTTTGGATAAAACTCGTGAGCTATATGAAGCAAGAGATGTCCATGGTACACATTGGCAAAGAGTTTGCTGCATAGAAACCCCTGATGGTCCGCAATGTGGTTTAGTAAAAAATTTAGCATTGTTTAGTAAAACAACTACAGAGGCTGAAAGTAAAAAAATTGAGGAAATGCTGCATGAGTTGGGAGTAGTATTAAAGAAGGTGTGAAGATGCATATTGCTAAGGTTTATATAAATGGTAAGCTCGTTGGCTTTCATGAAAAGCCATTAGAGTTAATTAAGGAATTACGCAATAAGAGAAGAAATAATCAAATCCCATCTACTGTTAATATAGCCTACAAGAAGGACACAAATGAGGTATATATTAATACAGATTCTGGCCGCGTACAAAGGCCTTTAATTGTTGTTGAAAACGGAAAGCCAAAACTTACTAAAGAACATTTAAAGCAGTTAAAGGAAGGAAAAATTAC
>CAYLVV010000027.1:0-6304 GCA_964387215.1 uncultured archaeon | reverse complement strand
TAGGAGCATTAAATTATAATATTAGATTTGATACTGAAAGCTACTTGCTTTATTATCCTGAAAGAAATTTAGTCAAAACACAAACTGATGATTTATTGAAGATGGAAAAAAGACCAAATGTGCAAAACTTTGTAGTTGCAATAATGCCTTTCTACGGCTTTAATGTTTTAGATGCGTTAGTACTTAATTTAGGCGCAGTACAAAGAGGCCTTGGCAGATCAGCCTATTTTAGAGTTTATGAAGCTTTAGAAAATCGTTATCCGGGTGGCCAAGTAGACAGGTTTGAAATTCCTAATGAGGAAGTTGTTGGTTATTTAGGAGAAGAAGTTTATAGAAAATTAGGAGAAGATGGTTTGGCTGAGGTAGAAACTTATGTTACAGATAAAGATATTATAATAGGAAGAACTTCTCCACCAAGATTTTTGGAGGAAATTTCTGAATTTGGAGTTGTAAAAGAGAAAAGAAGAGAAAGCAGCATTAGAGTTAGAAAAGGAAAGCCAGGTTATGTTGATAAAGTTTTGGTTACTGAAGCGTTGGGTGGCAATAGGTTGGCTAAAGTAAAAATAAGAAGTGAGATGATTCCCGAGCCAGGAGACAAATTCAGCTCAAAACATGGCCAAAAAGGAGTTGTTGGTGCTATAGTGCCTGAGGAAGATATGCCCTTTACACCTTATGGCTTAAAGCCTGATCTAATTTTGAATCCACACTCAATACCAAGCAGAATGACAATTGGACATTTATTGGAAATGCTAACAGGAAAGTCAGCTGCATTAAAGGCTGAGATAATGGATGGAACTCCATTTAATGAAGTTAGCATTGAAGAAGTTAAAAAAATTCTCAAAGCCTATGGCTTTAGACCAGATGGGAAGGAAGTATTTTATGATGGAATTACTGGAGAAAAAATTGAAGGAGAGATATTTACTGGAGTTATTGCATATAGAAGACTTTATCACATGGTTGCTCACAAAATCCAAGCAAGAGCCAGAGGCCCAGTGCAAATACTTACAAGACAACCAACAGAAGGAAAGGAAAAAGAAGGTGGCTTAAGATTTGGAGAGATGGAAGGAGAAACCTTAATTGGCCATGGTGCCGCCATACTATTACATGAGAAATTTTTGGAAGATGCAGATAAAGTTGTTGAACTTATTTGCGAAAATTGCGGAGTAATTGCAATAAATGATAGAATTAGAAATAGGAAATATTGCCCAATTTGTAAAGGCAGTAAAGTTTATCCGGTTGAAATGAGTTACGGCTTTAAGTTGCTTTTAGATGAGCTAAAAGCATTGGGCATATATCCAAAGTTAGTATTAGCGGATAAGGTGGAATAAATGTTATGGAAAAAAATAAAGGAGATTGAGTTTAATGTTTTAGGTCCTGAGCTAATACGCAAAATGTCTGCTATTCAAATAAAAAACCCAGAAACTTATGATAAAGATGGCTATCCAATGGAATCTGGATTAATGGATCCGCATTTAGGGGTTATTAACCCAGGCTTAAGATGCAAAACCTGTGGCCAAACAATGCGCAATTGCCCTGGACATTTTGGCAGCTTAGAATTAGTTAGACCAGTAATACATGCTGCCTTCAGCAGAAAAATAGAACAATTATTGCTTTCAACTTGTCCAAGTTGTGGAAGAATAATGCTCAAACAACAAGATATTGAAAAATTAAAAAAATCAAAAAGAGACTTAACAAAGTTAATAATTAATAAAGCAAAAAAAGTTAAGAAATGTCCGCATTGCGGAACAACAAAATATGAATTAAAGCTCGATAGGCCTACAAATTTCTTTTATAATAAAGAAAGACTTTACCCAACACAAATTAGGGAATGGTTAGAAAAGATTCCGGATGAAGATTTAGTGCTGTTTGGTTATGAACCTAAAAGGTTAAGACCAGAATGGTTTGTTTTGACTGTTTTGCCAATACCACCAATAACTATTAGACCATCTATAACATTAGAAACAGGAATAAAATCTGAAGATGATTTAACACACAAATTAGTTGATATTATTAGAATTAATTTAAGACTCAAAGATAATATTGAAGCTGGAGCACCACAACTAATTATTGAGGATTTATGGGATTTATTGCAATATCATGTTACTACTTACTTTGATAATAATACTGCAGGAGTGCCTCCTGCAAAACATAGAAGCGGCAGGCCATTAAGAACATTAGCACAAAGGTTGAAAGGTAAGAGAGGAAGATTTAGATATAATCTAACTGGAAAGAGAGTTAACTTTGCAGCAAGATCAACAATTACTCCAGATTGTTATATTAGCATAAATGAAGTAGGAGTACCTGAAGATATTGCAAGAGATTTAACTGTTCCAGAGCACGTAACTGAGTTAAATATTAAGAAAATTAAAAATTTAATCAAGAAAACTGATAAGGTAAAATATGTTATAGGGCCAGATGGCACAAGAAGAAGATTTGCTCCAGAACTTAGAAAAGAAATTTTGGAGGAAATACAACCAGGTTATGTTATTGAAAGAGAGTTAATAGATGGAGATATTGCATTATTTAATAGGCAGCCTTCTTTACATAGGCTAAGCATGCTTGCACATTATGTAAAAGTTGTGCCTCACAAAACTTTGCGCATAAACCCGATAGTTTGTGCTCCTTATAATGCTGACTTTGACGGAGATGAAATGAATTTGCATATTCCTCAAACTGAGGAAGGAAAAACAGAAGCTAGAGAATTGATGTTAGTGCAGAACCAAGTAATTTCTCCTCGCTACGGAGGCCCAGTAATTGTTCTTAAAGAAGATGGAATTTCCGGAGCATTTATGCTCACAATGAAGCAAACCAAATTCAGCAAAGAAGAAGCAATGAAATTAGCTTATGAATGTGGTATAACAGAATTACCAAAGCCGGATAATGGACAATACTATTCTGGAAAATTAATATTTAGCTTATTATTGCCAAAAGATCTAAATTTAGAATATAAAAGTAAAACCTGCAAGTATATACAGCGAAGCAATCCTTGTAAAGAATGTAAGAAAGAAAACTGCCCCTATGATGCATATGTGAAAATTGAAAACGGAATACTTAAATGCGGAGTAATTGATGCCGCAAGCCTAGGAGAAGTAACTGGCATATTAGCAAATACTTTGGCTCAAAATTATCCTAGCGATGTTATAAGGGAATTCTATGATAGAATGAGCAGGATTACTAATTATGTTGTAACAACACGTGGAATGACTGCTGGTTTAGATGAATACGAGGTAAGTAATAAAGTAAAGGTAGTTAAGCAGAAAGCAATAAAAGAAGCTGAAGAGAAAGCTGAAGAATTAGTTAAGGCTTATAGAAGAGGAACTCTTGAACATATTCCTGGTAGAACCTTAGAGGAAAGCTTCGAAATTAAAATGATGCGAATTGCATTTGAAGCAAAACAAAAAGTAGAATCCCAAATATTAGCTGAGAAGATTGGCGAAGTTTTATTGAGTGAAGAACCTCCATATAATACAATTATTATGATACTTTCTGGCTCAAGAGGAAAACCAATAAACTTAACAAACATGTCAGGCTTATGGGGCCAAGCATCTGTAAGAGAAGGTAGGCCAAAGAAAGGTTATACAAATAGGTTAATTCCATTGCATGAGGAGAATGATGTTGGCTTATTGGCTGGAGGCTTTATTGAACACAGCTTTATGGAGGGCATGAAAGCTAATGAATATTTCTACCACGCGATGGGAGGCCGCCAAGGAGAGGTTGACACAGGAGTAAGTACAAAAGTTAGTGGTTATTTGTATAGGCGTCTAGCAAATGCTTTGAAAGATATTAAGATTGCAAATGATGCAACAGTTAGAACATCACATAATGCAATAATCCAATTTGTTTATGGAGACGATGGAATATTCCCAGATAAAACATTCTTGGGAGATAATAGATTGCGGTATAAAGTAAAGGAGCTGATTAAGAATGTCAAAGAAGAAACCAAAACCTAAAACTACTGAAGAAAAATTTACAGATTATTTGCAAAAATATGGCTTGCCATGGAATGTTCTAGATTTCATTTTTGAGATTGCAGAGAAAGAGAGATTAACCTCAGTACAGCTTAAGAAAGTAGTTGATGAAGTTAGAAAATTATATGCAGAAGTTGCAGCCCATTGTGGAGAGCCAGCTGGCATGGTTGCTGCGCAAAGCTTAGGAGAACCAGGAACACAACTTACATTAAGGACAAAACACTATGCTGGAGCAGCAGAAGTCTCCGTAGGCTCAGGAATTCAGAGAGTGGAGGAAATTGTTGATGGCAGAAGCAAAGCAAAATATCCAACAATGACTATTTATCTGAATGAAGAATTACGTTATGATGAAAAAAAAGCTGATAAGTTTGCAAAAAGTTTAATAGATGTTAGAGTTGAAGATGTTGTTGAGGTTGATGAAGATTATGAAAAGAAGAATGTAAAAATAATAATGCTTAAAGATGAGCTTAAAGAAAGAAATCTTGATGCTGATTTTGTTGCTGCAAAAATAAAGCAAGCATTGGGCAGAAGAATCTACAAAAGAGATTATGAGATAAGTTTCAACTTTGAGGAACCTTACCTTAAGATAAGAAAAAGAATTTTAAAAATGTTAAAAACAAGATTGCAAGGCGTAAGAGGAATAACAAAAACCTTATTAGTTAAGGAGAATGGTGAATATGTAGTTAAAACATCTGGCACTAATTTAAAGGCAATTTTAAAACTTAAAGAGGTTGATAGTACAAGAACAATTACAAATGATATAATGGAAATAAGCAAAGTTTTGGGTATTGAAGCTGGCAGAGCTGCAATAGTTAGAGAACTACATAAAACATTACAGGAAAATAATATTTTGGTTGATATTAAGCACATAATGCTTTTAGCAGATTTGATGACTTATGATGGAAATGTTCGTGGAGTAATAAGAACTGGAATCACAAGAGGAAAACCTTCGCCATTTACGAGGGCTGCATTTGAAGAAACAATAAAACATTTATTGGAAGCAGCGTTTAAAGGAGAAAAAGAAAAATTATTCGGAGTAGTTGAAAACATTATTGTTGGCAGGCCTATTAAAGTAGGCACTGGAATGGTTGAACTCGTAATGAAGTTACGGAGGGCTAAGAAATGACATTTGAGAGAGAGCTAAGAAGAGCTGTTGACACAGGAAAGGTTATTTTTGGAAGCAAAAGAACTGAGAAATTTTTGCTGAATGCGGAAGGAAAGCTTTTAGTTTTGAGTTCAAATATTCCAAAAGAGAAAAAAGAAAAATTAGTTCATGTTGCTTCCTTGCATAATATTGCAGTAAAGGAATTTTCAGGTTCCTCTAAGGAATTAGGAGAACTTTGTGGAAAGCCTTTTAATATTCTCACACTTTTAGTTTTAGATCCTGGCAGGAGTAAAATATTAGAGAGGTCTCAAAAAACTAAAATAAAGAAGCTAAAAAAGACCAGAAAATCAAAGAAAAAATAAGTGCATCAGAATGAAACTTTCTAAGGAAGAAATTCAATGCTTAGGAGTATTAGATAGATTTGGCATTAATGCAAAATTTTGCAGAATTGATAAAAACTTTATAACCTTTTTTGTACCCAATAAATATTATAGGAATGCGCTAAAAAAGTTAAAATCCTCTAAGCTAAGAAAAAAATTTTCAAGGAAAATAGAAATTTTTCCTTATGTTGAAGATGCCAAAAAATGTACACTTTTTGGATTAAAAACTTTTAATATTAAACCTTTAAACATTGAGTTGAAAAATAGCATAATATATATTAAACTTGATGCTGAAGATAAAGGTAAAATATTTAGAAAAATTTCAAAATTTAAAAGATTTAAGGAATTACTTAAAAATACTTTTGAAATTCAAAATATTAAGGTGTAAGGGCTTATGGGCAACGGAGAATTTGCAGCAAGAAAATTGGTCAAAAACAGAAAGAAATGGAGAAAGAAGGATAGGCGATGGAAATCTAGAGTTTATGGATTAAGAGAAAAGTATGATTTATTAGAGGGAGCGCCACAAGCAAGAGGTATTGTTTTAGAAAAAAGAGGTGTAACAGCTAAGCAGCCTAACTCAGGAATAAGAAAGTGCGTAAGAGTGCAGCTTATTAAAAACGGAAAACAGCTAACAGCTTTAGCTCCAAAAGATGGTGCAATAAAATTTATTGATGAGCATGATGAGGTTATTGTTGAAGGTATTGGCGGAGGCCAAAAAGGTCCTTATGGAGACCTTTGGGGAGTAAAATATAAAGTAGTGAAGGTAAACAACCAGTGCTTAGAAATGTTAAGAATAGGCAAAATTGAGAAGGTCAAAAGGTGATTTAGTTGGCTACGGGAACAATTTCAAC
>CAYLVV010000026.1:0-8774 GCA_964387215.1 uncultured archaeon | reverse complement strand
TTTGATGCTATTGCAAGCGTAAGAGGCTTGCATGCGGATAGCGGTGTTAGTGAGCGTATGGTAAATCAGTTATTAACAGAATTGGACGGAATTGAAGAGCTTAAAGATGTTGTTGTTATTGCAGCCACAAATAGACCTGATTTAATAGATCCTAGCTTGTTAAGGCCTGGAAGAATTGATAAAGTTATTGAAGTTCCTGCCCCGGATGCCAAAGCGAGAAAGAAAATATTTGAAGTGCATTTAAAGAAAGTGCCGCACGGAAAAATTGATTTAGATGAGCTTGCTAAAAAGACTGAGAATTATAGTGGTGCTGATATTGCAGGAGTTGTAAGAGAAGCTGCATTAATTGCATTAAAGGAACATAATATGAAACCCTGCAAAGTGGAAATGAAGCATTTGCTGAAAGCGTTAGAAAAGATAGGCCCATCTTTAACTGAAAGCTTAATTGAGAGTTATAAAGAGTTTAAGAAAGTTGCTGAGAAGCATTATAAACCCGGTTATGCAACATAGGAAGAATTATTAAATGCAAAAATGGAATATTTTTAATGCGGAAAAGAATTTCAAAGATTTTTAGATTATTAAAAATGAAAAAAAGATTGCAGAGGGGAAAAATTTTTTCTGCACAATCAACTCTCTTTCCGGGATTTTCAATATTTTGTATTGAGGATAAGATTATAGCATATAAGGGCTTACCTTCCGGAGAAATAAGTATGACCTTTCCTTTAGTAAAGAGAGGGGAAAAATTTGCTGAAAAGTTGCCTCTGAGGGAGAAACCAAAAAAGGGAAGGAGTGTTATAAAATTAAAAGTAAAGCATGCAAAAGTTTTGAGAAGTTATGTAATAAAAAGCAGGGAAAATCCGGAAAAAGAAATTCTTGCGCATAGGAATGTTGAGCTGTTTGTTGAAGAGTTGAATAAAAAAGGAGTAATTGATTATTTTTGTGTTCCGAGAATGCTGGGTTTTAAAATTAATATCTCCAAAGGAAGAGGTAGTTTAATACTTGAGCCAATAGTTGGGATTCCACTAAGCAGAATTGACTTTAAGGGAGTAAATGCTAAAGAATGTATAGAATTATTAAGAGTGCCAATAACTCTAATGGCAAAGTTGCATAAAGGTTTTTGGAAAAAGAGTAAGCGAATTTGGTTGAGGTTTAATGATCCTAGGTTTAAGAATATGATGGTGGCAGAGGAATTTTTCGCGGGAAGGAAGCCGATAGTATATTTTATAGATTTTGAGAAAGCAAATGTTAGAAGTTCTCAAAAAAGATTTAGCGATGAGGAGCTACATGATCTATTTGTATTTATAGGAGACCTCGGCTTTATGTTTGGATTAAGAGTTGGAAAAAGTTCTATTCTAAAAGCGGATGAAAGACTTATGAATAAGATAATAAATGTTGTTAATAGTTTGATTGAGGAATATCTTAAGGAAAGATTTAATATTGCGGAAGTTGATAGGAAAAAATTTATGGAGAATATTACCAAAATGAGGGAAATTATAAAAAGGAAATACGGAAAATTGGAAGAGATGAACAATATCACAGTAAAAATGGCTTCGCTTCTCCTTAAGGAGCTAAAAGGCTAGGAAATAGAATATTAGTAATGGAAAGAAGGTTAAAGCCCATGCGGTTTTATTCCAAACAAAAACTTTGGAGCCGTCTAATGGAAAAATTGGCAGTAGGTTAAATAATGCTAAAAAAACATTAATGCGCATTATAAATAAGAGTAACATCTTTAGGGAGAGAGGCACAAAAGGAAGTAGAACTAGAGAAATCAACGCAACACTAATATTTGCAAGAGGTCCTGCTAAAGAAATCATTCCATAATGCTTTCTGCTGATATTACCAACAATATATACTGCTCCCGGAGCTGCGAAAACAAAGCCGAATAAAGCCATTATCAATGCAAATATTAAGCCTGAGGGCCATGCTCTATATTCAGCATAAGCTCCAAAATGAATTGCAACAAACCTATGAGCCAATTCATGGAAAATAAAACCTGTTGCAACAGCAATTAAAGTTATTGGCAGCACTCCGGTAAATTCCCATAAATGGAAAATACCGCCGCTAACGACCCAAGCAAAGCAAACGCTAATTGTGATCCAAGAAATAACTAAATCCTTAATTTCTCTCGAGGAAAGCATCATTAAAGTTTTAGGAATAGTTAATTTAAAAAATTCATAGCATTGCTTTAGGCAAAAGACGAAAACTACGGAAGGTTTTTAAAATACTCAAAAACGCTTTTTTTATGTTAGGCAAAAGAGCGCAAATATCTATTGAGATGATAGTAATAATGGCTGCATTGGTTGCGGTAGTATTATTCTTCGTAACAAGATTGCAAAATACAGCAACTACAGCTGGACAGAAAATTGAGGAAAGCTCCAATAAAATTTGGGAAGAGATTGACAAAATAGACTAAGTGTTTCTTAATGCGAGGACAAATTGCATTAGAATATTTGCTAGTGCTAACAATAATACTTGCAGCCTTTTCTTTTATTGTTTCAAAGGCTATACCGCAATATAATAAAGCAATTGAAAGAATGGAAATTGTATATGCTGAAAGAGTGCTTAAGGAAATGGAAAATTATGCGAGAGGTCTAATGCCCCTTGCTGAAGGTAGTTTTTTCAAAATTGAAGTTAAGCCTAAAAGGAAATGGCTTATTAGTAGCGGAAATTTTGGAATTGAGGCTGAAATTGAGAATGAAAGAGTAAGAATTAATGCTGAGAATATTTTTTGTGAAAGTTTTTTATCAATAAATGAAAAAGGGAAAATTAAATTGGAAAAAAGAGATGGTTGCGTTATTATTTCTCAAGAGTAATCTTAATTTCATTCAGCTTAAGATTAGAAAAGATGTAGGTTTTAATACTTAAAGTAAAATTTCCGCTTACCGGAATGTTATTGCATTCGCTAATGCTATTGTTGTACTCGGTAGTTATTTTATAATCTGGAAAAAGTTTTTTTAGATTAGGGCAGAGGGACTCATCATTAGAAAATGTAATGCCATTTATTTCCTGTAGTTGTGTAACTTTAATGCTATCAGCCAATTTTTGCATTACTGCTGTTTTTTCAAATCCTATAAAAGATGAATTATAAAGCAACAGTGAAATTAAGAGGAAGGAGGTAATTAAAAACATTAAAAAGGAATCTAAGAAGAGAAAGAATGCTTTATTCTTCACAAAATTTCACCTCTAAAATTTGGGGTCTTTTTTGTATTCTGTTATAAGCCAGCCTATGCACAGAAATGCAAAACTCTTTTTTGCATTCTTTAGAGAATAGTATTTTATTTCCTAATTTTAATTGGCATAAATTTTCCGGTATATTTGCCAAATTTTTTTCAGTTGTTTCATTATCAACTATGTGCTTAAATTTTGGATTATAGGTTGCAAATCCGTTATTTGAGTTTTTTAATATTTGGTCAGAAAAACATAATGCTTGTTGTTGAAGCTCTGCATATCTAAATTTATTTAGATTAATTTCAGCAAGCTTAGAGGTTATTGAAAGTAAGGAGACTATTGTAATTAGCAAAAAGAGAAATGAAAGCAGTAAATCATATTCAAAAAAACCTTTATTTGTAGTGCCCATTTTTGGACGCACCTATATTGGCTAAATCATCATTTACTGCTTCTGGAGTTACCAAAAGGCTACACTCATTTTTATTTAGCGAGAGAATTTTATTAGAGCTTTTAGAACATTTAAAATTGAAACCTTGGTTTGGTTGTGTGAGATTGTAATGGCTCTGTTGCATCAAAAAACTGCATTTAATTGCATCAAATTTTTCATCAGATTTTTGGTAAATATTTTTTGAAAGTTGGGTAATATTGTTGGAAAATTTTGCAAAGAAAAAAATTATTACAAAAAATGCAACTAAGTAAATTAAAGTTTTTAGAGTAAACATTTAACATTCCTCCAAAGTATAACCTGCCTTTATAAAAGCCTTTTGAGAAAACTTAAGTTCCGGAATAAAAAATTCTACAATGAGATCATCATGTGTGTGGCTTCTATCAATTGTTATTGATATGCAATTATTGAGCTCTTGATAGATTATAGCATTGTATAATTCGTTTGTGCAGCTGGAAATATCAGTACTTATTTCCTCTCTTTTGAATTCTCCAAAATATGCAGTTGCATCAAAATTATTTCTAATATAGTTAAGCAAAATGCATAATTTTTGTGCAACAGAATATCTTACTAATTTGCTTTTTGTATCTATTTCAATAGGCAGCTTAAGTGGTCCTCCTTCAAAAAATACGCTCTTTAATTTTGCAAAAGAATTGTTTTTATTGAGATAGTTTAAATGCTGCTTTAGTATTAGTCTAACATTATTTTCAAATTCGGCTCTTCTTAATGAAGCTAACTGCATTGCAGAAGATTTGCTATCTAAATAAGCAAGCTTATAGCTTTTATCACTCCAAAATATGGAAAATATTGCCGGAAGTAATAAAAGAAAGATAATTATGCTAAATAAGCCTTTTCGCATAGAAGAAATTTTTTATAAGGCTTATTTAAAAGATTGGCAAATTTCGTTTATTGTCTATTAGAAAAAATTATCATATACTTTAGCAGAATATTATATATGGAAAAGGTTATTTTAAGCCCGATGGAGAAAAGGATACTGAAATATTTGAGCTTAAAGGGGTTTACTCCAGAAGCAACTATTGCAAGGGAATTAGGAATAAATAAGAGTACTATTCATTATAAATTGAAAAAGTTAATAGAGAAAAAGATAATAAAGGGTTACAGGTATAGAATGAATTATAATAAACTCGGCTTTGCAACAAGGGCCTGGCTATTGCTAAGGATTGAACCCTCTATAGAAATTTCATTATTCGCGGATGAGTTATTAAAAATTCCGCACATACATGCTGCTTACTTTTTAACAGGAGAGGAAGATTTAGCATTAAGAGTTTCTGTAAAGAATTTGAATGAGCTAAGCGGCTTAGTAATTTCATTAGAAAAGAGGTTTAAAGAAATTATTAGATCTATAAAAACATTAATCGTTTCAAAAGAATTTAAGAGGCATCAGATAGTTTTGAATGAGGAGCATTTTAAGCCTGTAAAGCTTTCAAATATGGATTTGAATATACTCTCATATTTTAGAGAGAATCCAAATAAGAGGTTGGGAGAGGCTGCAAGAGAGCTAAAAATTCACAGAAATACTTTAAGCCTAAGATGGAAAAAATTAATAGAGGAAAAAGTAATATTGAAAAAGAGTGTTGAAATAAATCCCCTTTATTGGGAAGACGTTGATATTGATTTTAAGGCATTGGTGCTCTTTGATGCAAAAACTGCAGAAGCAACAGAACTCGCAAAAAAGCTAATTAATATGCAAGAAGTTCATGAGCTTGAAATGATATCAACACACTTTGATCTTTTGGCTGTTGTGAGAACTGCAAATTTAAAGACGTTTTATAGTTTTAATAGAAAAATATTTTCAAATGAGGAGATAAGAAAGCATATCAACAGGACATCATCCATAATAGTAATGTTTGAAAAAGAAAGATTAATAACACCAATTGAAATAATATATGGAAATTCTAGTGTTTCTCAATAAGCCTGCTGCTGAACTTTAATCCCAACCATCCAAAGAAAGCCAATATTAAAATCTCTAACAAGCTTAGAGTCTTTTTTTCTTTTTCTTTGGAATAGTTATGAATGTGCTCAGCATTTGTTTCAAACGTTACCAAAAGTAATATTATAATAAAGGTATAAAGGAGAAAATCAATGGAGGGGGTAGAATATTGTATAGTAGAATAAATTGTAAAGAAGGCAGCCAATAATGAAATTATTTTCATTATTGATGTCATATCCCCCACCTAATAAAATTCTGCAAGAGGAAAATTTATTATTTTGGAAAAAATTGCATATATTTTTGCACTAAATTTGTGCAATATTTTTGTGAGAAAGGTTTAGAATTCTAATGGCTTTATTAATTAGTTTAGCATTTATATTCAGCGGAGGGCAAAATCTTATTGCTGAAAAGCCGCAGGGAAGTAAAAGCAAGCCGCTTAAAAATGCATTTTTAATAATCTCATCTCTTTCCTTTGTTGCGTATTTTTTATTTTTATAGGCTAACTCCAAGCCTATCATTAAGCCTTTTCCTCTAACATCAGTAATCAAATCCCATTTTTCAGTTTCTTCATTTAAAAGTTTAAATAATAGTTTTCCTTGTTTTGAAACATTTTTCCAGATTTTAACTTTTTTGCAGTATTTGAGGAATGCATTTCCTGCTGCACAAGCCAATAAATTTCCGCCGAAGGTATTTGCGTGTGTTCCATAAGGCCAATCTGCAATTTTTTTATTTGTAACCATTATGCCTAATGGCAAACCACCACCTATTGGCTTAGCCAAGCACAGAATATCTGGTTTTATTTTGTAGTGCTCGGAAGCTAAAAATTTTCCTGTGCGGAAACATCCGCATTGAATTTCATCCACAGCAAGTAAAACGTTATATTCCTTACACAATTTGTAAATTCCTCTTAGAAATTCTTTATCTGCAGGAATATAGCCGCCTTCTCCTTGGATTGGCTCAATGAAAACAGCAGCAATATTTTCATAATTTTTCTTAATAAATTTTTCAAATTCTTCCAAGCATTCTAAGCTGCAGGTCTCCCTTTTCTTATTAAAAGGGCATCTGAAGCAATAGCTAAAAGGCAAATGCTTGACAGGAAGAAAAGGCCCAAAACCTTCTTTATGCACTTTTTTTGAATATGTAAGGCTTAAAGAAGCCATCGTTCTTCCGTGGAATGCGCCTTTAAAAGCCACCATATATTTCTTTCTTGTATGCCATTTTGCAACTTTGTAGGCTGCTTCCACAGCCTCAGTACCAGAGTTGCAAAGAAAAAAATTGTTCAGTTTTTTGGGAAGAAATTGCTTCAAAGTTTTAACAAATCTAATAGGCTCCTCAGCATAAAAGTCACTGAAAGCTGCATGTATCCCTCTTTTAAGTTGCTCTTTAATTGCATTAACTATTGCTGTATGCAGATTGCCTAATGCGTTTACTGTTATTCCGGTTGCAAAATCAAGATATTTATTGTTGTCTGCATCGTAACAGTAAAAGCCTTTTGCATGGGAAAAAACAAAATTGTAGCTTCTTGTTAGGCTTCTAGAAATTAATTTTTTATCCTCCTCTATAATTTTTTTACATTTGCTGAATTTCAAATTTTACTCCTCCAAAATATCTATTTGCGCTCTTTGCAGTTTTTTAGAAAAGTCAATATAAATGGTTTTTATCTCTGAAAACTCATCAATGCCAAGGATGCCTCCTTCTCTTCCGTGCCCTGTTTGCTTTACTCCGCCGAAAGGCAGATGCACCTCGCTGCCTATTGTACCAGCATTAATATAGGTTAATCCCGTTTCTAATAGCTCTGCAGCCTTTAATGCATAGGCAATATTTTCTGTAAATATGGAACTGCTTAAACCGTAGCTGCTATTGTTTGCAACATCAATCGCTTCTTTAAAACTGCTAACTCTTATTATGCTAAGTACAGGCCCGAAAATTTCTTCCTGGGCAATAGTTGCATTCTCATCTACATCATCAAATATTGTTGCTTGGTAAAAGAAACCTTTTTGGCTTAATCTTTTTCCACCGCAAAGGAGTTTGCCTTCATTTCTTCCAATATTTACGTAATATTCTACTTTTTGCAATGCCTCTTTGCTTACTAACGGTCCCATTTCTGTTTTTTTATTGAGGGGGTTTCCTATGCGTAAATTTCTTGCTCTTTTTACCAAAGCATTAACTAACTTTTTATGCACTGCTTTATGCACTATTAACCTTGAGCATGCTGTGCAACGTTGGCCGGTTGTACCAAAAGCAGACCATACAATAGCATCTAATGCTAAATTTAAATTCGCATCATCCATTACAATAATGGGGTTTTTTCCTCCTAGCTCAAGACCTATTTTTTTAATTCCCGCATTCTGCGTAATAATTTTTCCAGTATCTCTTGAACCTGTAAAGCTAATGCAGGGAATTTTTTTGTGCTTTACCAACTGCATTCCTACTTCGCTACCTTTTCCTGTAATTAAATTTACTACTCCTTTAGGAATTCCAGCCTTTTCTAAAATTCTAACAAACTCATAGGCGCATAATGGCGTATAGCTTGAGGGTTTGAATATAACAGAATTTCCGCATATTAAAGCCGGAAATATTTTCCATGCCGGAATCGCAAATGGAAAATTCCAGGGAGTTATGGCTGCGACAATACCCAAAGGCACTCTAATAGTTAGGCACCACTTATTATTTAACTCTGAAGGAGTCGTATTGCCAAATAATCTTCTTCCCTCTGCAGCCATATACTCAGCCATATCTATTGCCTCTTGCACATCGGCCCTTGCTTCAACCATAACCTTTCCCATTTCCGTTGCAATTAATTTTGCCAACCTCTCTTTATTTTTCTTTAAAAGTAATGCAATTTTAAGCAGAATTTTTCCTCTTTCAGGAGCTGGAATTTTTCTCCATCTCTCAAAACCCCTCTCGGCAGAATTAATGGCTAATTCAACATCATCCTTATTGCACAAAGGAAAATAAGCAAGGGTTTTTTCGTTTGAAGGATTTATTGTAGGGAATTTTTCCCTTTTTGGAGTAAACCATTTTCCGTCTATATAAATTTTTCCTATCTGCATCTAACCACCCCTCAAGCTCAAAAATAGAAAAAATTCTAGTTTAAAATTATTGCTGTTCTTTAATTGCATTATTTAGCTCTTCCAAAAGTTTTTGAAGTTGTTCCTCGCTTAGGCCATGTGCTAAACAGCCCTGCTTAATGGTTTCCGCAGAGGCTAA
>CAYLVV010000025.1:0-8978 GCA_964387215.1 uncultured archaeon | reverse complement strand
AAAGCCTTATAATATTTACAAAATTGAATTCTTTGCCGATTATTAGATAACTGATTATTTGGGAAATAAAAACTGCAATAACTCCAAATATTCCTAAAAATCTTCCACAAATAGGCCCAATAAATTGGAAAAAGGTGAAGTATTGCTTTTGTTGGCCGACTATTTGAGAAAAATTGATGTGATAGCTTAAAATAACTAAAGCTAAAAATAGCAGGAAGAAAAAAAATTTTTTTGCAAATTTAAAGTACTCTTTCATTAGAGAAAAATCTAAACAAAATAATAAAAATCTATTCTTTTGCTTTAAAAAATAACCAGCTATTCTTTCCCCCCTTGGGAAATTTCCTCAAAATAAATTTTCCTCTAAGTTTTTTCCCGTACAACCTTATAATATAACTATTTTCATTTTTTTCCAATAATTCATATTTTCCTTTATCCCATATTTTAACTACGCCAGCGCCGTAACAACCTTTTGGAATCTCCCCTTCAAAATTTGCATATTCTAAAGGATGATCCTCAGTCTGTATTGCAAGTCTTTTTATGCCAATTTCATTTTTTGGTTCTTTAGGAATTGCCCAACTTTTAAGAACACCTTCATCTGCAATACGGAAATCCCAATGTAGATGTGAAGCATGGTGCTCCTGGACAACAAAAATTCTTTCAAAGTATTTTACAACTTCTGCTTTTGGCTCTGGTGTCTTAGAAAAATTTCTTTTTTTAATATATTCTTCTAATGTCATATTCATCATTTTTATTTTTGACATTTTGTGCAGAAATATGAAGTCCTTGTAGCAATCTTCTGATGTTTCAATTTTGCTCCGCACTTAGGGCATATTTGATCAGTGTGCCTGTGCGGTATTATAAATTTCTTAATTTCTTTTTTTGCTTCATTTGGCATTAGCTCTTCATAATTTTTTTCTGCTCTTTTTGTTGCAACCTTTAGCACAGAAACCATTTTTTCAAATAAAATTTCTCTTTCTCTTCTATTCAAGCTTTTTATTTTTCTGCTCGGCAAAATACCACTTTGGAATAGAATTTCATCGCTAAAAATATTGCCAATTCCCGCAATTATTGTTTGGTCCATTAAAAATGCTTTTACATTCATAGATTCGTGCTTTTCTAACATTTTCAAAAATTCACTCTTTTTAAGTTTTAATGGCTCTGGCCCCATTTTTGCAATGGTTTCAATTTCTTTATAAGGATTGTTTACAACAAAAATTTTTCCAAATAATCTTTTATTTATAAAATAAATATTCTTTTTTTTACATCTCAAAATAATTCTTGTAAATTTCGGAATTTCTTTTTCTTCAGAAACTATAAGCTTACCAGTTAATCCAAAATGGAAAACAATATTCTTTTTTGAATCTAATTTTGCTATTAGAAATTTTCCCCTTCTTTCAATTTCAACAATTCTTTTTCCTTCTACAGCATTGATAAATTCTCTTTCTGAAATTTTGGAAAGAATTTTCTTCAGCAGAACTTCAGCTTTAATTATTCTTTCTCCTTTACAGGCTTCCAATTTTCTTTTAAACAATTCAACATCTGGAAGCTCCGGCATTTAAAATCACCTCTTTTTCATTTTATAAAATTGTATTATCTCTTTTGTAGTAGTTGCCTGCTCAGCACTTTTATCCTCTCTAAATCTAATAAATCTAGGAAATCTTATTGCCAAACCTTTGTTCTTTTCAATAATATTGTAAGCGCAAGTATGAACAGGGCTTGAAGTTATTTCTCCGCCCGTTACTTCTATTACAACTTTGGGTTCAAACCAAAAATCAGCTTTTATTTTAGCTTTAATCCTTTTATCTCTTTTCTTAAGTTTATATTTCTTAAACATTTTAGGGAGATTTCTCAAAGTTTTTTCTGTAAATCCTGTACCTAATTTGCACACAGTCTCAAAAATATCCTCTTTTTTATTATATACAGCACATAATAAAGCTCCATAAGTTCCTGCTCTCAAGCCTCTTCCTGCTAAAGCACCAACTACAACAACATCAAAAGTATCTCTTAATTCTTCAGCATATTCTTTTTTCCATTTTATCCATAACCAAGCTCTTGCTCCTGCCCTATATATAGAATCTTTACTTGTACTTTTGCATACTAAACCCTCAGTATTTCTCTCCAAAGCCTTATAAAAAAAGTCTTCTATTTCATCAAGATTTTCAGTAACTATTTGTCTTGCTAACGCAACATGTTTATTTTCTTTTACAACTTTTTCCAAATTTTTTCTTCTTTCGGGATACGGCTTCTTAATAAATGATTTTCCATCTAAATAGAGCAAATCAAAGAGAAACAACTTGACAGGAATTTTTTTGATATATTTTTCAATATCGTATTTTCTTTTTCTTTGCATCAAGAGTTGAAACTCCAAAATATTTCCTTTTTTATCAATAGGCACTGCTTCGCCTTCAACAATAAATTCCCTTCCCTTTATAAACTTATTAACTACTTCAACAACGTCTGGAAATTGATGTGTAATATTTTCTAACCTTCTAGAATAAATTACTACTTCACCATTTTTCATTTTATGGATCTGCATTCTTTCTCCATCATATTTTTCTTCCGCGACAATTTTCCCTTTTATATGTTCTTTGAGTTCAGAGAGCTTTTTAATTCTCTGTGCAAGCATCATTTTAATCGGTCTGCCAACTTTAATCTTAATTTGTTTTACTTTATCAATACCTTTGCAGGAAAGTCTTGCAATAAGTCCTATATCATTGCAAAGATTGTATGCATGTTCCAAAGTTGGCCTTTCTTTTTTGGACCCAAAAAAAGCAATGCTCAAAGCATCCAAAACAGCCATTGTGCCAACGCCAATTCTTAGTCTGCCTAAAGCAATTCTCACTATGTACTTTGCCTCTTTGGGTTTTGCAAATCCTAAAATGCTTGCCAAAGTTTTAATTTTAGCTTCCTGGCTTCCCTTGCCACTATAAGAAGCAATTTTCCTTAAACCCAAAATAACATTATTCGGAGTTAACTCTTTTTCTTTTATAGGAAAGAAATTTGGGAATATTTTTTTCTTTTTACTTAGAAGTTCTTCCGCAACCAAGCCCAAATCTCCTAACTTTTTGAAAATTTTTTCCACTTCTTTAATTTCTTTTTCTGCAGCATAACTAATACTTCTTAATGCCATCTTTTCTGCAATGCCTATTACTATGCCTTTGTATTCCGCATCTATCAATCCCAAAACTAAGTAACAAACATTTGCAATTTCTTCCGCTTTAGAGCCTCTAAATAGATTTGCAAGAATCTCCCTAATTTTATTTCCAGAACTTGTTTTTTCTAATTCCTCTAGTACTAATGCCAACTTTTCAAATTTCATTCTCTAATAGAAAGGATTTCTTCTAAAAAAATTTTGTGTTTCTGGATGAAGATATTTATTTAATATTTCTTTGTATCTTATATAGCTTTTCCTTATCCAATTTAGGTTTAAAGAATAATATTTGTTATATTTTTCTATTACACCTTTTTCTTTTAATAGCTTAATTCTTTGGTAAAAAGCTTCATAGGAAATATTGGTATCTAATTTTTTTCTGAGTTTCAAAAAAAGCTGCTTTGGTGTAAGAGGATATTCTTCACTTAATAACTCAATAATATACTCTTCAATACCTCTAAAATCCCCCACAAATAAATTGTTGCCCTTTTTTTAAAAATTTTTAGTGTTTAGATTTCAAAATAAAATAAGTTATTTTACTTAACTTTTCTAAGTTTATTAAAAAATTATTTGGGTTTTTTTGCTTAAAAACCAAAAGAATTTTAAATTCAGAACAACGCAATTTTAATATGAGAGTGCTTTTAGATGAATTAGATACTAAAATTTTGAACTATTTACTTAAAAATGAAGAGTTTAATGCAGCAAAAATGGCAAAATTATTTAGAGTCACACCGCAAACAATATATATAAGAATTAAAAAAATGAAGAAGGC
Organism: uncultured archaeon; assembly: GCA_964387215.1. Taxonomy (GTDB): domain Archaea; phylum Iainarchaeota; class Iainarchaeia; order Iainarchaeales; family CAYLVV01; genus CAYLVV01. Next base: position 5,055 of record CAYLVV010000025.1, on the reverse strand, counting down.
AGGCATAATAAAAGGTTTATTTCCAAGAATTGACCCCTCTGTTTGTGGTTATAGCATTGGCAGCGTATTAATGATTAAATTAAAAGACAATAGAGATATTAGTGAGTTTATAAAAAAATTTGAAAAAGAGAAATATACAACGATTGTATATAGCTTGGTTGGTTTATACGATATTTTATTAGCACTTAGGTATAATAATAGAAATAAGCTCAATAAATTTGTAGAAAAAATAAGGAAAAATAAGAAAGTGGATTACGCTGATTTATTTTATATTGAACATGTTGCCTTAGAGAGATTTGCTCCTTGTCCATTGAACTAAAAAATACCTCACAAGGAGGTATTTGCCCCGGCCGGGATTCGAACCCGGGCTGCTGGCTTGAAAGGCCAGTGTGCTTGACCTCTACACCACCGGGGCAAAAGAAGTATCAAAAAAAGTATGCTTGTGTAAGCTTTTAAAGATTTCTTTGTAGGATTTTTTAGGTGTTTCTAAATGAGATTTCCAGAGGCTGAAAAAAGACTATTTGAAAATGTTTGGATCTGTATGAAATGTAAGGCTAAAATGAGGAGTAGTGAAAATAAAAAGCCGGAAAAATGCAGGAAATGTAAAAGTAAGCAATTAAGGCCAAAGAAAAAGATAAAGGGTAAGTAATAATGCTTAAAGATTTTTTAGAGCTTATAAGATTACCAAATTGCTTGATGGCTTCTCTTGCAGCGTATATTGGTTTTGCTTTAAAACTAAAAATTTTAGATTTAAATCTTATTTATGCTCTATTATCCGTATTTTTAATTTGTGCTGCAGGAATGATAATAAACGATATTGTAGATATTAAAATTGATAGAGAAAGGCCGCTTTCTAAAAGAAAAATTTCAATTAAAATTAGTAAATTAATTTCAGCACTATTCTTTTCTTTGGGAATATTTTTTTCATTTTTAATAAATTTTGTTACTTTTTTAATTGCAATATTTGCATCTTTGAGTTTAATTCTTTACTCATTTAAAATGCGAAAATTAAAATTCTTGGGAAATTTTATTGTTGCATTAAATTCTTCCCTGCCTTTTATATTTGGATATTTTGCAGCTTCTGTTAATTTTGAAAATCTTTTAATAATCCTTTCTTTCTTTTTAGCAGCTTTATTTGCATCACTTGCAAGAGAACTTTTAAAGGATCTTGAGCAGAAGGAAATTGATAAAGGGTTTAAGGTTACCCTTCCGCATCTCTTAGGAGAAAAAAACTGCATTTATTTTGTTTTTGTTTATTCCTTTTTAGCAACTTTGTTTCTTTTGATGCCTCTATTTACATTCAAACTTAAATTTTTGAATATACCTTACATTTTGTTTTTATTTCTAGCATCACTAATATTAATTTTTTCTTTTAAACTTTCAGTTTCTAAATTTTATTCAAAAGCAAAATTATTTGCAAAAATTGCAATGTTATTTGCGTTAATTGCATTTTTGTTTTTTATTTTTCTAGGTTCGTAATTGTGATGCTAAAACAACAAAGCAAATTATATATCTGTAAAGGAGTACTTGGACCCAGTGGGCAACCTTTTCAAAAAAGCTTGACCAAAATTTACCACTTAGTTCCAATATCCCATAAAGGGATATGTGGACCCAGTGGGACTCGAACCCACGGCCTCTGCCTTGCGAAGGCAGCGCTCTACCAACTGAGCTATGGGCCCATCACAGCTTTATGCTGTGCTTTTTCGTCAACCTTTATTAAAAGGTTGATTGAAAGAGTTTTTAAACTTAAAAAAGAGCAATTTAATATGAAGTATTTTATTTTGGAAAGATGCGCAAAAATGCTTAAAGAAAGGAATTTTAATGTAGAGGTATTTATAGGCTTTAATACTTGTTTAGATATTGTTGCAAAAAAAGAAAGCAGCATTTATTTTATTAAAATACTTTATAATATTGATGCTTTGCGCTTGGAAACAGCAAAAGAGATTTTACGTTTAGCTTTTACATTTGATGCGATACCAATTATCATTGGTCATAAGACAAAAAGGGAAATTTTGAAAGATGGAATTGCTTATGAGAGATTTAATATTATTGCCTTTTCGCTTAATACTTTTAAGGATTTTATTGAGGGAAAAAATCCAGTTGCAAAATATTTCAAAGGAAAATTATCAACTAAAATAGATTATAAAAGATTAAATGATGTTAGAAAAAAGCTTAATTATTCTTTGGCTAAATTGGCAGAAAAATTAAATATTTCTAGAAATGCATTGCACAAATATGAAAAAGGAAAAAATCCTTCTTTGGAAGTTGCCCTTAATTTGGAAAAGATATTAAAATGTAAACTTATTAAGGGAATTACAATTGCTTCAAAAGTAGATGAATGCGAGGATTTTTCTTTAAAAGAGAGAGATGCTCTGTTGGAAAAATTATCAAATTACGTAAAAATAAAAACTTTTGCTCATGCTCCATTTAAAGCCTTTAGCAATAAGATTTCCCTTTTAATTGATAGTTCTATGTATAAAAATTTTGAAAGAAAAATTCTAAAATTGGAAAAATCAAAAAGAGTTCTTGAAGCTAAGAGTTTGCTATTAGTTAAAAAATCTTCACATAAAAAAATTCTTTCTACACCAGTGTTACAGGAAGATGAGCTGGATTCTATTTCTAATGATAAAGATTTGGAGAAATTAATAAAAGAAAGAGAAAGTGTTTAGAATGCTTGAATCTAATTTTGAAGAAAAAAGGAAACAATTGGTTGAATTTTTACAGAGTAGTAATGTGTTAAAAAGTGAAAATATAAAAAAGGCATTTCTTTCTGTGCATAGAGAAAATTTTGTTTTATCTTATGAGAAAGAACAAGCATATTTAGATACAGCATTACCTTTAATTCATAATCAAACAATCTCTCAGCCTAGTACTATTGTAATTATGCTAGAGATGTTAAATGTTGAAGAAGGAAACAAGGTTTTGGAAATTGGTTTAGGCTCTGGTTATGTGGCAGCATTACTTAGCAAATTGGTTGGCAAAAGAGGAATTGTTTATGCAGTTGAGAGAATAAAAGAATTAGTTAATTTTGCAAGGAAAAATTTGGAAAAAGAAAAGATTGATAATGTAAAAATTTTCTGCAGAGATGGCAGTTTAGGTTTGGAGGAATTTGCACCTTTTGATAGAATTTTAATAAGTTGTGCTGTGCCTTCTTTACCAAAACCTTTAGCTGAACAAATTGCAGAAAATGGCACAATAGTTGCACCAATTGGCACTAAATTCTATCAATTTATGACAAAATTTACAAAAGTAAAAGGAAAATTAATAAAAGAAATTTATCAGCTAACAACCTTTGTTTTTGTTCCTCTAATAGGAAAATATGGATTTAAAGAATTTTAAGCAGTAAGTTTTTTGAGCATCCTTTTCCAAGCAGCAATTGTTCTTTTTAATGAATGTCTTGATTTTTGAAGCATATCCAGCTGATTTTTTAATTCCTTTCTTCGCTCTACAAAATTTTTCAGTTTTTTTGGATTTACACCTCTTTTTCTTGCAGCATTCTCTGCTCTCTCTAATTCTGCAAATTCTTTTTTAATATTTGAAAGCCTTCTGTTTATTTGCATTAATCTTTTTTGCATTGTTTGCATAACTGGCATTAAATCCCTCATTACTCTTAGGCCGGATTTGGTAGGCTTTGGCAATTCCCTTCTTTTAACTTTAGAAGGGTCTCTTTTCTTAATAGCTGTGGGCATGAAAAAATTGGTATTTTAGAGTTTATAAAGTTTATGGATAATAAGTTAAATTTCTTTGAGAGGTTTCCCAAACTGCTTGTGAATTTTATCCCTGTATAAATGGGGCATAACATTAAATGTGCAAAATGGAATTACTCTCATATCCGGAGTAACATAATGTATACAGCATCTTTCCACTCTTTGAACATCATAGTTGTAGGTATCCATAAAATGCATCATTCCAATAAATAAAGCCTGATCATGGAATCTGCCTAAAGCTTTATAGCTTCTTTCTTCCAGTACTGCTGCTAAAACTTTATCCAGCTTAAGTTGAGAAGGCATTTTTGAGAAATCTATAAAGCTTTTCAATTTTGCTACCGCTTTTCCTATAGCTATGGCTTTTCCAATATTTTTCTTTTTTTCAATCTCTTCATAAAATTCATTAAAGAATTCTATCATTCCATCAACATCCACAAATCTTGTTATTGGCATTAACTTTTTACTTTTCTCATCTCTAAAAACATAAGTTGCAGCACCGCATGCAAAATGTGAGCCTAGCTCGTAATGTTTGGAATTGGTTATAGCATCCATTAGCCTTGTGAAGCACAACACCGAAGGAATCGGGTAGAAATCTTTTACAAGTATGGCTCCAGAAGTTTGCTCTTCAATAAGCTTTAATGCATCTGGTATTGTTATTCTATATTTTTCTCTTTCTTCCCTTGGCATTCTGCCTACTAAAGAAACTGGCTGAAAGTTAACTCCTTTTACTATTGGCAAATTTTCAAAACCAAATTCAATAATTTTTCCTACCTCGTGATCATTTTTTCCTTTTATTAAAGTTGGAACTAAAACAATACCAATATTACTTTCTTTACAATTCTCTATCAACTTTGGAATTGCAAAGTGGTTTTTAGGGTTAGTTTTTGGCGTTACCCCGTCAAAACTAACATATAATGTTGTTACTCCTGCTTTTGCAATCTTTTTGCATAACTCTAAATCTTCAGCAAGTTTTATGCCGGTTGTGTTAAGCTGTATATGTTCAAAATTTGCCTCTTTAAAAATTTTTATTATTTCTATTAAATCCTCTCTTAAAGTTGGTTCCCCACCAGTAAGCTGTATAGCATTGCATGCAACAGGCTTTTGTTGTTTAAGCATTTCAGCCATTTTTTTAAATTCCTCCAAAGTGGGCTCATAAACATAGCCGACTTTTTCAGCATAGAAAAAGCAATACCAACATTTCAAGTTACATCTATTTGTTACTACAACATTTGCTAATGCTGTATGGCTTTTATGCCTGTAGCATAAGCCGCAATTAAAAGGGCATTCATTTTTGGTATTTTCTTTATCAAAGTTTGGATTTTCTAATTTATTTTTTGGTTCGCCATCA